>CALXWN010000012.1:0-16925 GCA_944392415.1 uncultured Clostridia bacterium
AAAAAGTTGACAAAATTTTAAGCCTTGATTGCAAGACTTTTAAAAGATATTTTTATTAAGTTAATGTCAAACTACGGAAGGAGCGCCTCCATTGATAGTCCAACAAGTTTCTCAAAAACTTTCAATTTTTGATTGATAAATTCCCATATTTGTGATATAAATATAGCTATGAGAAAATCGGCTTAGTGTATACCTTAAAACAAACTATTAAAATACACTTAAAGCAAAGCAATAAAATTTGCTAAAAATTTAGAAAGGTGGGACTTTTGTGCAAAATACCGTAACAAACACAAATACATATGATGATTCAAAAAAGAAAATATTAATAGTAGATGATGAACCATCAATTCAAGATTTATTAGTATTTAACCTAGAAAAAGAAGGATATAAAACAATTACAGCAAGTGATGGAGAAGAAGGAGTATCTCTTGCACTTTCACAAAACCCTGATTTAATTTTATTAGATGTAATGCTTCCAAAAGCAGATGGACTTACTGTGTGCAAAAGAATTAGACAAACACTTAGTAAAACTCCTATAATTATGCTATCTGCAAAAGGAGAAGAAATAGACAAAATATTAGGACTAGAAATTGGCGCAGATGATTATATGACAAAGCCTTTTAGTGTTAGAGAGCTAATTGCTAGAGTAAAAGCTAATCTACGCAAAGTTGAACAAAATGATGAATTAAGTGCATCAGGAGTAAGAAACAATAAAATTGTTGTTGGAGACTTAAAACTAGACTTCGATAAGTTTGAAGTTGAAGTAAGGGGACAAAAAGTTACTGACCTTACAAGACGTGAGTTTGAAGTATTAAGGTACTTAGCACAAAAACCAGGACAAGTTGTTACAAGAGAAGACTTATTAGAAAAAGTATGGGGATATGAGTATTATGGCGATATAAGAACAGTAGATGTAACAATTAGAAGAATAAGAGAAAAAATAGAAAAAAATACGGCAAATCCAAAAATTCTTATTACAAAAAGAGGAGTAGGATATTACATAGAGTCAAAATAAATAAATAGGTATATTGGAGGCATAATTCGTGAAAAATTTTCAAATGAAAATAATACTTATACTATATATTGTTACAATAGCAATAATCTGCTTTTTTACAATATATTTTTCACGTATACTAATAAACGCAGGCGTGAGTAGCGAATACATATCTAACATAAAAACAGTATCAATAACATCTTTAATTTTGTTCTCTGTTTTTACAATAATTATAGCTATAATAGAAGTAAAAAAATATATAGAACCAATGTCAAAAATGTTAAAAGGTGCTAAAAAAGCTATATTCAGTGCAGATATAAATGACTTAAATACAATTTCATCAGGAGATGAAATTACAGAGTCATTTAATGAAATAGTAGATGAATTAAAACAAAACTTAAAAGATGTAAATAGTGAAAAGAAGCAAAAAGAAACCATATTAAAGCATATGACTGATGGAGTTATAACATTTAATATGGACGGAAAAGTAACATATATAAATCCTGTTGCAAAACAACTACTTGGCATAAAAAATAACGATACAACTTTTAAATCCATATTTGGCAAATTTTCAGATATAAATATGGAAAAAATAATTTACTTAGACAGTTGGACATCATCAGAAAAGAAAATAGAAAATGAACAAGGAACAATGAGTTTATTTTTTATTCCATATAGAGATGACTTGGATATGCCAGCAGGAGTAATGGTTGTCATTCAGGATATTACAGAACATGTTAAATTAGATAATATGCGAAAAGAATTTGTCGCAGATGTATCTCACGAGCTAAAAACGCCTATTACATCAATTAAAGGCTATTCAGAAACACTTCTTGATGGTGATTGCGATAAAGAAACTGAAAAGCACTTTTTACATGTTATAGATGACAATGCTGACAGAATGGAAAAGCTAGTTCAAGATTTACTAACACTTTCAAAATACGATAATGATAGGGTAGCATATAAGCCAACAGAATTTGATTTGGGAGAATTAGCAAAGGCTTGTAAAGAAAAATTTGATATAGAAATCAAGAAGAAAAATCAAGAAGTAAATTGTTTTGTAACAGCCAATGTTCCTTATGTTTATGCAGATAAAGATGGCATAGAAAGAGTAATATTAAATATTTTAAGTAATAGTATTAAATATACACCAGACGGTGGAAAAATAGATATATATGTAGGATTTGTACATAATGATGCGTATGTAAAAATAAAAGATACAGGTATAGGAATCCCTAAAGAAGACTTAGAAAGAATATTTGAAAGATTCTATAGAGTGGACAAAGCACGTTCAAGGCAACTTGGAGGAACTGGACTTGGCTTATCCATAGCAAAAGAAATTATTGAAAAAAATAATGGAAGTATAAATATTAAAAGTAAAGTGAATGAAGGAACAGAAGTAGTAATACAAATACCTGTAAAAAAGAAATAAATACAAGTAATAACATAAGTATTGTTAATTTTTGCATAAATAGCATAAAAAAACACCAATATAATACAAAGTAATTTGGAGGCAAATTTATACAATGAATGATAAAGTAAAAAATATATTGGAATGGATATATTGTATTATAATTGCAGTTGTTATTGCAATATTAATAAAATACTTTGTAGGCACTCCAACTATAGTAAAGCAAACTTCAATGTGGCCAACGTTGGAGCAAAATGATAGACTTATATTAAATAGACTACCTAGAACTTTTGGCGAAATGCCTGAAAGAGGAGATATAATTACATTTGAAGCACCAAGTAATAATGCTACTGGTTTAATTGCAGAAGAGATAGATAATCCTATTGCAAAATATGATAATGAGCCTACAACTTGGTGGGGAAAATTTACATATCACGTTTTAGAAATAGGAAAAGAAAGTTATATAAAAAGAGTAATCGCTTTGCCCGGAGAGCATGTAGAAATAAAAGATGGCAAAGTATATATAAATGGAGAAGAATTAGACGAGCCATATTTAACAGATGATGTAATAACAGAGCCTACAGGAGTACTAAACGATTTTATAGTTCCAGAAAATACTATATTTGCAATGGGAGATAACAGGGAAGGTTCAAAAGATTGTAGAGCATTTGGATGTATACCTCTTGAAAGAATAGAAAGTAAGGTTGTGATTAGGTTTTGGCCTCTTAATAAATTCGGAAAGGTAGAATAAAAATTTACAATATAATTTATACTTACACTTCAATATATATTCTTCCGCATTTACTTCGAGGTTTTTTAGAAAAATACAAAGTGAGGAATAAAATGCAATTATTTGAAAACATAGTTGGAAATAATAAAATAAAAGAATCGCTTAAAAATGCAGTAAAATCTAACAATGTATCACATAGCTATTTATTTGTTGGAAAAGCTGGGGTAGGCAAAAAAAAATTTGCAAAAGATTTAGCAAAAAAAGTAATGTGCCTTGGAAGTAATGGTGGCGCTCAAAATAACGGCGTTAAGAATAATGAGGTTCAAAATAATAATGTTGCAAATGATAATTTAGAACTTGACTTTGACAACTGTGATTCTTGCATAAAATTTGATGCAAATAGTAATCCAGACTTTAGCATCATTGTACCAGATGGCAAAAGTATAAAAATAGAGCAAATACGTAACTTGCAAGCAAGAATTGTAGAAAAGCCCATAAGTTCAAGCAAAAAGGTATACATTATAGATGACGCAGACACAATGACAGAAGAAAGCCAAAATTGTTTGTTAAAAACTTTAGAAGAACCACCAGAATATGCAATGATTATTTTAATTGCATCTAATGAAAACAGAATGTTGCAAACAATAAAATCAAGATGTGTTATAATAAGATTTGAAGATTTAACAAATGAAGAAATATCACAAATACTTCACACAAATGACCAAGATATAATAAGGTTATGCGAAGGTAGTGTCGCAAAAGCAGATACTATTTCTGAAAAAAGAGAAATGTTTGCACAGCTAAAAATTATTGCAGATTATTTAAGCAAAAATAGCTTAATAGATGTATTAAATAATTCAGATTTGTTATATTCATCAAAAGATGATATAATGACATTGCTTGACTTTTTAAATATAATATTTTTTGAAAAGGCAAAAGAAAATATTAAATATTCAAAAGCAATTAGTATAATAGAAAAAACTAAAAAGAAAATATTAGCAAATAATAATTATGATATGTGTATAGACTATATGCTAATGCACATATGGGAAGAATTGCATAAATAATAGATTTTTATGTTACGTTTGCAGAAATGTTTCAAACATATATTCAATAATATTTATTTGATTAAACAATATTAAAAGGCAAGAAAGGAGGACTAAGCACAGTGGTAAAAATAGTAGGAGTCAGATTTAGAAAACCAGGTAAAATATACTTCTTTGATCCGGGAAGTTTAGACGTAAGAAATGGTGACGAAGTAATAGTAGAAACAGCTTTAGGACAAGAATATGGCACTGTAACAGTAAATTCTAGAAATTTACCGGATGATAAAGTAAAAAAAGAATTAAAGAAAATACTTAGAATAGCAAATAAAGAAGATAGAAGGCATCAGCAAGAAAACTTAAAAAATGAAAAAAAGGCATTTGACATTTGCCAAAAGAAAATAAAAGAACATAAATTAAAAATGAACCTAGTTGAAGCAAGATACCTATTTGACAATTCAAAATTATTGTTTTACTTCACAGCAGATGGAAGAATAGACTTTAGAGATTTAGTAAAAGACTTAGCAAGTGTATTTAGAACAAGAATAGAACTTAGACAAATAGGCGTTAGAGATGAAATAAAAAGAATGGGTGGAAATGGCCCATGTGGTAGAGAACTTTGTTGTTGTTCATTTCTTAAAAAGTTGGATGTAGTAACAATAAAAATGGCAAAAGAACAAAATTTATCTTTAAATGCATCAAAAATTACAGGTTCTTGTGGCAGATTAATGTGTTGCCTGAAATATGAGCAAAATGTATATGAAGACAAACTAAAAAAATTGCCTAAACTTGGTGCAATAGTAAGCACAGATGAAGGCGAAGGTACAGTTGAAGGAATAGAAGTTTTAAACGAAGTATTAAGAGTTAAGCTAAAAGACAATGAAGACAACTTCTATTATAAAAAATATAATGCATCAGACGTAAAAGTAATAAAAGACGGCAAGAAAGAAGTTGAACAAGAAGTTAGCGAAGAAGACTTAAAAGAGCTAGAGCAAATGGAAAAAATGGATAAAATGGAAATAAGCTCATCAAATGATGATGAGATGTAAGTTATTTTGAAGTATATAAAAACTTGCAATAAATATAATATACAAGTTAAAATAAAGTAAAGCGAAAGGTGGTGAAAAATATGGCATATAAAATTTCAGACGCTTGCGTACAATGCGGTGCTTGTGCAGCATCTTGCCCAGTAAACTGCATATCACAAGGCGAAAATAAATATGTTATTGACAAAAGTCAATGTATAGAATGTGGAAGTTGTGCTTCTGTTTGCCCAGTTGGAGCTCCAGAAATCGACAATGACTAATACATAAAATACGTGAGCGTGTAAAAAATTAAAATAACACTTGACAAATTCAAAAATGGGTGCTAGAATGATTGCTGTAAATCCTATGATATATAGAATTTACTCAAGGTTTCAAGCTTTTTCATTGGGAGGTCCTTCGGGACCTTCTTTTTTTTTTTCATAATATTTTCCGATGGGGACGGACCAAAACGTAAAATTTCACGAAAAGGATCGTCCCAAAAGTAAAATCTTTGGTCAGTTTAATTGACAACAAAACATTTTAAATATATACTAAGTGTGTACAAAAGACAAAGCAATATTAGAAAAAATAAAGGAGGCAATTAATGAAGGATTTAATTGAAATTAGATGGCACGGTAGAGGTGGCCAAGGAGCAAAAACAGCTTCATTATTATTAGCTGATGCAGCCTTCAATACTGGTAAATATATTCAAGGGTTCCCTGAATATGGACCAGAAAGAATGGGAGCACCAATGACTGCATACAACAGAATAAGTACAACACCTATCAGAGTACATAGTAATGTTTATGAACCTGATTATGTTGTAGTAGTTGACGATACACTTCTTTCAGCAGTAGATGTTACATCTGGCTTAAAAGAAGATGGAGCAATATTAATTAACACAACAAAAACAATCGATGAAATAAAACCATTATTAAAAGGATATAATGGTAGTGTTTATACAATTGATGCAAGAAAAATTTCAGTAGATGCGTTAGGAAGATATTTCCCTAATACACCAATGCTTGCAGCAATAGTTAAAGTTACAGGAATAATGACAGACGAAGAATTTATAAATGATATGCAAAGTTCTTTTAAACATAAATTTGCTAAAAAGCCTGAGGTTATTCCAGGAAATATGCAAGCAGTAGAAGTGGCTTTAAAAGAAGTGAAAAAGATTCAATAATGCGTAGAATAAATTAACCTTAGCAACAAAAAAATAAAAGAATAAAATGCAATAATTTTAACAAAGTGGAAATAATACCACTTAGAAAGGAAAAATGCGATGGAAATAAACAATAACACACCTTGGCAAGATATGACCGAAGGTGGAACAATTTATGATGCTGGAAACTCTAAAACATTTAAAACTGGTGATTGGAGAAGTATGAAACCAGTATTTCATCCAGATAAATGCAAACAATGTGGATTATGTTTCCCAGTTTGCCCTGAGAATTCTATTCCAGTAAATAAAGAACAAAAAAGAGAAGATTTCAATTACGACTTTTGCAAAGGATGCGGAGTATGTAGCAAAGTATGCCCATTTGGAGCAATAACAATGGAAGAGGAGGGAAAATAATATGAGTATTAGAGAAAGACTAAGTGGAAATGAAGCAACAGCATTTGCAATGAAACAAATAAATCCAGATGTTGTAGCAGCTTTCCCTATAACACCTTCAACAGAAATTCCACAATATTTTTCTACATATGTAGATAATGGAGAAGTTGATACAGAATTTGTTGCAGTTGAAAGTGAGCATAGTGCAATGAGTGCTTGTATAGGTGCTGAGGCAGCAGGAGCTAGAGCCATGACAGCAACATCAGCAAATGGTCTAGAATATATGTGGGAAATGGTACAAATTGCTTCTAGTATGAGATTACCAATAGTTATGGCATTAGTAAACAGAGCAATTTCAGGACCACTTAATATACACAGTGACCATTCAGATGCAATGGCAGTAAGAGATAGTGGATGGATAATGCTATTTTCAGAAACAAACCAAGAAGCATATGATAATATGATAATGGCTCATAGAATAGCTGAAAATAAAGATGTACTATTACCACTTATGGTATGTCAAGATGGATTTATAACTTCTCATTCTATTGAAAATATAGAGTTAATAGAAACAGAAGAAGTTAGAAAATTTGTAGGAACATATAAACCAGAACATTATTTATTAGATAGAAAAAATCCAATATCTATGGGACCTATGGATTTACAACCATATCTATTTGAACATAAAAGACAACAATGGGAAGCTATGAAAAATGCAAAACAAGTTATATTAGATGTAGCAAAAGATTTTGAAAAATTAACTGGCAGAAAATATGACTTATTTGAAGAATATAAAATGGAAGATGCAGAATATGTTGTTGTTTGTATGAACTCAACAGCAGGAACTGTTAAAAATGTTATTGATAGATTAAGAGCAAATGGTGTTAAAGCAGGTCTTCTAAAAATAAGAGTATTTAGACCATTCCCAGGCGAAGAAATTGCAAAAGCTTTGTCTAAGGCCAAAGCAGTTGCAATACTAGATAAAACACCAATCTTAAATCTAACCGGTGGACCATTATATGAAGATGTTACATCAGCTATGTATACATTAAATATGAATGTACCAACAATAGATTATTGCTATGGTATTGGTGGTAGAGATGTAACAGAAAGTCAAATAGAAACAGTATATAGCGATTTACAAAATCTAAAAGATATGAGCAATCCTTATAGATTTTTAGGACTAAAAAGTAAATAATTAATTAAAAGTAAAAAAGTTTTAATTGATAAATAAAGAGAATAAAACTAAATTCTACAAATAAAAAGTAATGATTATATAGATAACCAAAAAACATAAATCATTATAGAAAGGAAATAAAAACTATGTATAATGTAAAAGAAGTAGTAGCAAATAGACCATCAAGGTTTTCAGAAGGACATAGAATGTGTGCAGGTTGTGGTGCTCCACCAGTAGCAAGAATGGTACTAAGAGCAGTACATCCAGAAGACCATGTAGTTGTGTCTAATGCAACAGGTTGTATGGAAGTTTCAACTTGCATTTATCCATACACATCTTGGACAGATTCATATATTCATACTGCATTTGAATGTGCAGCAGCAACAGCTTCAGGTGCAGAGGCTGCATATAAATCATTAAAAAAACAAGGAAAATTACCAGAAGATGAAAATACAAAATTCATTTGCTTTGGTGGAGATGGTGGAACATATGACATAGGTATTCAAGCTCTTTCAGGTGCAATGGAAAGAGGTCATGATATGACATATGTATGTTATGATAATGGTGCATATATGAATACAGGTATTCAACGTTCATCTGCAACACCACAATTTGCAGATACAACAACATCACCAGCAGGAACAGTTATTCCTGGAAAAATGCAAGTAAGAAAAGATTTAACAGAAATAATGGTATCTCATCATTTACCATATGTAGCTCAAACTGCAGCATATATGAACTTCAAAGATTTATATGAAAAAGCAGAAAAAGCTATATATACAAAAGGAGCAAAATTCTTAAACGTACTTGCTCCATGTCCAAGAGGTTGGGGATATCCAACAGAGGATTTAATGCAACTTAATAAATTAGCAGTAGAAACATGCTACTGGCCAATGTATGAAGTTGTAGATGGTGTATATCATATAACATATAAACCAGCTAAAAAACTACCAGTTGAGGAATTTTTAAAACCACAAAAGAGATTTAAACATATGTTTAAACCAGGGAATGAGTGGATGATAGAAAAATTCCAAGAAGAAGTAGATAAAAGATGGAATGAACTTCTTGCAAAAGAAGAAATGACAAATAAATAATTTTGAAATTGCTATTGACAACAATAGGAAAAATATGTATAATAATTTTAGCAAAGCTTAATCAAATTATGAATTGAAGCCTTAAAAAAGCTAGGAGGTTG
The DNA here is from genome assembly GCA_944392415.1 of uncultured Clostridia bacterium. GTDB lineage: Bacteria > Bacillota > Clostridia > TANB77 > CAG-508 > CAG-793. The sequence goes on from CALXWN010000012.1 coordinate 9,134, forward strand.
GTTCTCCTAGCTTTTTCCTCTTTAGTTCTCTTCATCTTTATGTATAATTATATACACAATAATGAGAGCAACTAGTTTAATCAAATTATTCATGAGTGCCTCCTTCCTACCTCCGGAGGCTTTTACATTTTACCATCTATTCCCAATAAAGTCTATAGGTTTACACAAAATATTTGCATAATTATTTTTAAAAATCCCCTTGTGAAATCTTGAATTTTGTAGTATAATATAATACTAGTTTAAGTGACGAAAAATTGCATATTATAAACATAAAAATACACTAAAAAATGCAATTATTAAATAAAAATAGTCTTAGTTATTATAAAAATCATAATTTTAGTGGGGAGTAATGAAATGATTGTAAATGATGAGGTTTTACATGAACTAGAGATTTCGGCGGGAAACAAAAGAGCAGAAAAAGCAAATGATATTAAATCAAATAATAATGTTAAAATCACAAAAGTTAATTATGAAAATTCAAATAATTTTTCAATTCATGCAGAAGTTAAGGGAAAAAATGACACCTACCACACATATATAGAAGTAAAAAATGGAGAAATAGAAAATTTAAACTGTACATGTCCAGATTATGAATCAACATATGGTACATGTAAGCATATTTTAGCAACCGCTTTAGAATTCAATAGTAACCCATCATATATTCAAATTATAAAAAATCAAACAAATACAATAAAAAACACTCATAGTAAAAATCAAAATAACGAAAAATATAGAATATATAGACAGATGATAAGCTCATTTTATCTAGATGAGCAAAATGATGAAAAAGGAAATTTGGTATATTCAGAAAAAGTAAAAATTGAGCCAAGATTAATATATAAAGATAATTTAAAAACTTTTAGATTAGAAGTTAGAATAGGCAATAAGCAAATGTATAAAATAAAGGATTTAACTGAATTTTATACTAGATTGCAAAATGCCGAAAGCTATAAATATGGCGCAAAACTAGAATTTGTGCATGTTAGGGAGAATTTTGAGGAAGAAAGCCTTCCAATTTTAGATTTTATTTTAAAATATGCAGAAATAATAAAATATGCAAATGAAGCAGAAGATAGATATTATACTACTCCACTAGATAAGGCATATATTGTTTTGTCTAATACTGGTTTAGATGAATTTTTCAAAATTTTAAAAGAGAAAACAATAGAAATATATGGCGATTATTCCACAGAAAGTGTACAATTTGTGGATAACGAACCCGATATAAAGTTTGAACTAAAAAATAAAAATGATACAGATTATGCGCTTGCTACTAATATAGATGTTTTCAATTATATTATTGTAGAAGGTAAAGAATTCACATACTTTTGGCAAGATGATAAAATGTATAAATGTTCAAAGAATTTTGAAAAGACTGTAATAAAATTACTTAACACATTTAAAGTTAATTTTACAAAGGAAATTATTCTTAGAAAAGATGAATTTGCTGACTTTTATTCATTAATCATGCCACTTATAAAGGACAAGGTAAATATAAATAATGTAGATAGTGAAGAACTATCTGAATATTTACCTAAAAAATTGAAGGTTAAAGTTTTCCTAGATTACAATAAGAAAAATTATATTACAGCAGATTTAAAATTTATATATGATGACTTTGAATTTAGCCCATTTGAGCAAGTAGATAAAAAAATTCCAAGAAATGCTGTAGAGGAATCAAAAGCATTAGATATGTTCAGCAAATCTGGATTTATGTACGACCAAAGAAATAATAAGCTAGTGCTTGTTAAAGATGATGATATATTCAATTTTTTACAAAAAGGTATAGAAGAATATGTTTCAAAATTCGAAGTTTTAGCAACTGAAGATTTTAGAAATAAGCAAATAATGAGGCCAAAAATAAACTCAATCGGTGTTAAAATTGAGAATAATTTGCTTAGTATAGATTTATCTAATATAGATATAGACAGAAAAGAAATAGCAGAAATAATGAGAAAATACAAACTAAAAAAGAGATATCATCGTTTAAAAAATGGTGAGTTTGTTGACTTAGAAAATTCAGAAACAATGGATATATTAGATAAAATTTCAGACAGTACAAATGCAAGTTATGAGGAATTAATTAGCGGAGAGTTAAAACTTCCTATATATAGAGGAATGTACTTAGACAAAATTCTTAAAAAGAACGAAAATATTGTTGTTAAAAAGGGAGAATCTTATAGACAGCTTATAGATGATGTATATAATAGGCAAATTTCAGATAAATTTGTATTGCCAAAAGGACTCAAAGCGAACCTAAGAGAATATCAACAAGTAGGATTTGACTGGTTAAAAACTTTAGATGAATATAAATTAGGTGGAATTTTAGCAGATGATATGGGTCTTGGAAAAACAATTCAACTATTAGCAGTTATAATGTCTTATGTTGAAAACACTAATGAAGAAGAAAGAAGACCAGTTTTGGTTGTATGCCCAAGCTCACTTAGTCTAAACTGGAAAGAAGAGGCAAGCAAATTTACACCAAGTCTTAAAACTGTTGTAATTAGTGGAGATTCAAAGGCAAGAGAAAACATTATAAATAATATTCCTAACTATGACATAGTTATAACATCCTATGATTTGTTAAAAAGAGATATTAATTTATATAAAGAGAAAAACTACAATTTTAGATATATTATAGCTGATGAAGCTCAATATATTAAAAATAATAATACGCAAAATGCAAAAGTAATAAAGGAAATTAATGCAGATACAAAATTTGCATTAACAGGTACGCCAATAGAAAACTCACTTTCAGAATTATGGTCAATATTTGACTTTATAATGCCAGGATATTTATACTCATACAATAAATTTAAAATACTTTATGAAACACCAATAAGTAAAGACGAAGATAAAGAGGCTATGGCAAAATTAAAAAGTATGATTGAACCATTTATTTTGAGAAGAATAAAAGAAAACGTACTTACAGAACTTCCTGAAAAAACAATTACTGTGCTAAATAATGAAATGACAGGTGAACAATTAAAAATATATTTATCATATATGCAAAGTGCTAAAAGGCAGGCTAAAGAAGAGATTGAGGCAAATGGTATAGCTAATAGTCAAATTAAAATACTAGCTTTACTTATGAGATTAAGACAAATATGTTGTCATCCGGGATTGTTTATAGAAAATTATGAAGGAGAAAGTAGCAAGCTAAATCAATGTATGGAAATAGTAAAGGATGCAATAAATGGTGGACACAAAATTTTACTATTTTCAGGCTACTCATCTATGTTTACTTACTTAGAAAGAGAATTCGAAAAAGAGAATATAAAATATTTTAAATTAACAGGACAAACAAAAGTAGAAGATAGAATGGATTTAGTAAACGAATTTAACAATAATGACGATATAAAAGTATTTTTAATTTCTCTTAAAGCTGGTGGAACAGGTCTTAACTTAATTGGCGCAGATATGGTAATACATTATGACCCATGGTGGAACTTATCTGCTGAAAATCAAGCAACAGATAGAACATATAGAATAGGTCAAAAAAGAAATGTTCAAGTATACAAATTAATTACTAAAAATTCAATTGAAGAAAAAATATATAATTTGCAAGAAAGAAAGGCGAAACTTGCAGAAGATATGCTTTCAATGAATGAAACGTTTATTAGTAAGTTGTCTAAAGACGAGATTATGGATTTGTTTGAGTAAATTCGTCGTTTTTATAAATCATCATATAGCATTAAATAGTAAGTTCCAATATATGTTCTCTCTCATTTCGCTTCGCGGGTCGCGAGACAAAGCTCGCTCCAGCTTGCACGTTCCACTCGGCAGATAAACCATATTGCAAACTTTAAGTACGCCCGCTGCCTACGTTCACTGAAATGTCAAGAACATATATTGGAACTTACTATAATAGAAAGGAATAATAGAAAGGATGTTTATCAAAATGAAGGATCACATTAATATAATTGGTGCAGGTTTAGCTGGAAGCGAAGCGGCATACCAAATAGCAAAAAGAGGAATAAAAGTAAGACTATATGAAATGAAACCAGAAAAGTTTTCGCCTGCTCATTCTAATAGTAACTTTGCAGAAATTGTATGTAGTAATTCTTTTAAATCAAATTTACTTACAAATGCTTGCGGTTTACTAAAAGAGGAACTAAGAAGACTAGATTCATTACTTATAAAAATTGCAGATGAAACAGCAGTTCCTGCAGGACAAGCTTTGGCAGTGGATAGAGAAGAGTTTGCTAAAAAAGTTACAGAAGAATTAAAGAATAATCCTAATATAGAAGTGATAAATAAAGAAGTAAATTCGTCCTTCTTCGAAGACCTAATAAATGAAGATGCAATAACAATAATAGCAACCGGACCGCTTACATCTGACTCATTATCTATAGGAATAAAAAAGTTAACAGGAGAAAACGATTTACATTTTTATGATGCAGCAGCTCCAATTATAGAAAAAGACAGCATAGATTTTAACATTGCTTTTTATGGGGATAGATATGAGCAAGAAAAGAAAAAAGACGAAACAATTGAAGAATGGCATAATAGAATTGAAAATTACAACAAAGTAAATACCAATATTAGTAGAGGCTCTTTAGATAATAAAAAAGAAGATAGAACAAACACTAATAGTTATATTAATTTACCAATGAATAAAGAAGAATACGAAAATTTTGTTCAAGAGCTTATAAATGCAGAAGTAGTAACACTTCATGATTTTGAAAAAGGAGAAATATTTGAAGGCTGTATGCCAGTAGAAGTTATGGCAAAAAGAGGGATAGACACATTAAGATTTGGCCCACTAAAACCAGTAGGATTTGACGACCCTAGAACAGGCAAAAGACCATATGCAGTTGTACAATTAAGGCAAGATAACTCTGACGGAACACTATACAATATGGTAGGTTTCCAAACAAACTTAAAATATGGAGAGCAAAAAAGAGTGTTTTCAATGATACCTGGGCTAAATAATGCAGAGTTTGTAAAATATGGAGTTATGCATAGGAATACATTTATAAATTCACCAGAATTACTGGATAATACGTACAATTTGAAGAAAAAAACAAATGTATATTTTGCTGGACAAATAACAGGTGTAGAAGGCTATGTTGAATCAATATCTTCTGGAATGTTAGCAAGTTTAAATGCGGCTAATAAGTATTGTAACTTGAGTGAAGAGAATTCTATTAAAGAATTAGCAGAAAACATAGAGATAAGTGAATCATCAAATACAGAAAAAATTACATTTTCAAATAAAACAATGATAGGAGCACTATCAGAATATATTTCAACTCCTAAAGAAAACTTTCAGCCAATGAATGCAAACTTCGGAATTTTACCACCTTTAAGAGGCGATAAAATAAAAGATAAAAAGAAGAGGTATGAAAGTTTAAGCAATAGAGCCTTGGAAAAAATAGAACAATTTAATAAAATTTAAGGATGTAAAGCTGGAAAATAGCCAATATAAAAGCAAACAACATAATTGGCAATAGAATATTAAATTTATATTACAAATTTAATAATTCTATTGCATATTTTTCTATTTTAATATATTTTATAAACATATTAGATAACTATACAGTCAACAATTTACATAATATTGCATTTAACAATAGAATGTGTTATAATTAACTTATGATTAAAATAAAAGGGGGAGAATTATGCCTAGAAGAGTAAATGGCCCACAAAATAGAGAGCAACTTCAAATGATGGTAGAAGCAATTAGAGGAGAGGTAAACTTGGCTCAAGATTTACTTAACTCATATGAGCAAGACTTAGCAAACTTAGAAGCAAATATAGCAATGTCAGAAAATGATAAGTTATCAAGAAGAACTTTCTTAGAAACAGCAATTAATGAAAGCAGAGATTTGTTAAATTTAAGACAAAGGCAATTAAAATCAATAGATCCTACAAGAGGTGGTAAAGCAGTAGGACAAGCTAGAAGAGAAGTATGGAATGATACCACGATTGAAAGCAAGGGCATGAATGCTATAATTGAGGAACGTGCTAGAGTTGCAAAAAACGATAAACATACTCAAGACGTAGCAAGAACTCAAGCAGAAAGACAAGCAAGGTCAGAAGCTGTAAGAAATGCTGCAGCAACTTTAGCTACAGCAGCAAATAAGTTAGCTGATGAGAAACAATTAGAAAGTGCAAGACCAGATTTCATAGAAGGATCAAATAACTGGGTATTAGACAGTAAAAGCAATACTGGCAATGTATATAAATATATAGATCCTAATAATCAATCAATATCATATTTATATTTTCCACAAATTAATGAAGTGATAAAGAGTGAAAAAATAGGACAACGTTTACTTAATACAGTTTATAATACAAAGACAAATGAGTGGAATCAAGTACCTAAAGAGGTATATGAAACTCCCAATATGCACTTTAATGCAGATAAAGGTCAATGGATGAAATATGATTTTGAAAACAAACAGTGGGAAGGAAATGAACTTGAAGAAAATGATTGGCAAGTACCTGTGTATGATGAAAATGGCAAACTAGTACTTGACCAAAATGGTAAATTAGTATTAAATAATAGAACAGATGCTGAAAAAGCTAGAATAGCAAGGCAAATTGAACAATCAATTCTTGGAGAAGAGGCAGATAGCCCTAAACCTCAAAAAGAAGAAAAGATAATTTATAGAAAAGATGGACATTTAAATTGGTTCCAAAGACTTAAACAATGGTTTATGAGATTATTTAATAAAAACTATCAATTACCGGAAGCTAGAGAATCATATTATTATTTATCTGGAAAAGGTAAAAACCAAAAATTGGTTTATAAAGCTAGAAAAGAAATTAGTGACAGAGACACTGACAAAGATGTAGAAAAATACATTTATAGAGCAGATAATAATAAAAAGACAATCAAAGGTTACTACATTCCTAAAGTTAAACAGATTTTTAAAGATAATAAGAAAAGGATAATGGCCTTAAGTGCATTTGCAGTTGCAACTTTAGGATTGGCACTTGGAATTAATGGCTTAAAACAGCACAATAAAAGCATAATTGAACAAAGAGCAGCTGAATCACAAAGGCAAGCAGAGATAGATAGACAACAAGAAGAAAGCTTAGCATTGGCACAAGCAGAAAAAGCACAAAGACAGCAAGAAGCAATGCAAAATATAAATTCTAATAGATTAGAAAACCATGATGCTAGTATGCTTACAACTGGCTCAATTCAAAAACAATATGTTGCTCCTGCTGGATTAGAATATACTGAAGATTCTATGGGTAGAGGAAACAAGGGAACTATTTCACAAGATACAATAGTAGAAATATTTAATAGAGCAATAATAAAAGAAAATGACGATGGAACTAAACAAATACTATTATCAACAGACGGAAAAACTTGGGAAGAATATTGTAAAGATACTGGAATGAACATAGAAGATATTCAAAACCTACTAAAACAAGATAAAACTTATGAAGCCGGAGCAATTATGATTGGAGGAACAAATCGAGTTAAGTTAAATACATATGGATGGGTTAAAATGAGTAATTTAAAAGAAAGCTCTAAAGGCACTGAAAACTTAAAAAATTTTATAATTACGACTGGAAATGATAACACAGAAATTTTACAACAATTACAGCAACAAGAAAAGGCTGGGCAAGATGGACTAGAAAGATAATTAAATGCAAGATAATATTGAACTAAAAAACGTGGAAAAAAATCAAATAACTATCTAGAGATAATCAAAAAAGACAAAAAATCCATTGACTTTAAGTAAAAATCATGGTAAAATCTCAACTTAAACACTTTTTTAAGAGTAAAACTCTCCAACACGTTGAATAGCAACATGTTGGAGAGTTTATA
>CALXWN010000013.1:0-14597 GCA_944392415.1 uncultured Clostridia bacterium
AACATTTATTTCTGAGTTTATTCTTTCTATTTTGTTTTCACTTTCAAATCCAAGTGTTTGAAGTCTTTCCATTTCAGCAGAAATTTCTTCAATTTGATTTTTTAGTTCTTGTTTTAATTCTTGCATATCTTCAAGTTTATTGTTTTCTTCAAGACTTTGATTTTCAAAAATTTCTTTGTTCTTTTCTAATTCTTCTAGCTTCTCTTTGAATGTATTTATTTTCAATACAAATAAACCAACTTCTATATTTTTTAATTCTTCTCTCAAATCTAAAAATTTTCTAGCCTTTTCTGATTGTAATTTAAGTGGTTCTATATTTGCTTCTATTTCAGATAAAATATCATTAATTCTTACTAGGTTTAGTTTTGTTTGTTCAAGCTTTTTTTCAGATTCTTCTCTTCTAGTTCTATATTTTACTATTCCTGAAGCTTCTTCAAATATTTTTCTTCTGTCTTCTGATTTATTACTTAAAATCTCGTCTATTTTTCCCTGTCCTATTATTGAATAACCATCTTTCCCTATACCAGTATCCATAAATAGCTCTAAAATATCTTTAAGTCTGCAAGGTACTTTATTTATGAAATATCCTGTTTCTCCTGTTCTATATAATCTTCTTGTAACAGTTACTTCTGAAAATTCAACAGGTAAAGTTCCATCACTATTATCTATTACCATATTTACTTCTGCAAAACCTAAAGATTTTCTGTTTTGTGTTCCAGCAAAAATAATGTCCTCAGATTTAGAGCCTCTAAGTGACTTCATACTTTGCTCTCCAAGAACCCATCTAATGGCATCTGAAATATTACTTTTTCCAGAGCCATTTGGACCTATTACTGCTGTTATTCCTTTTTTAAATTCAAATACTGTTTTGTCTGCGAAAGATTTGAATCCTTGCATTTCTAATTTTTTTAAGTACATAGTGTTTACCTTTCGTTTTTTAATTTTAATATATGGTACAATTCACAGTTTAATTTCTAGTTTAAGCTACAATATACATTCTGGAGCTTTTCTTTTAAAAACTTTTCAATATATTTTATAGAACTTTCAAGTTCCATTAGCCTATTATCTTCTACTGTTTTATAATAATCATCCATGCTTAAATTATCACTTACTTTTTTAAGTGATATAAGTGGAATATTATATAAATCTGCTAACAGTGATACAGAGTGGAGTTCCATATCGAAAATTACATTATCTTTAATGTCTGTATTATTTACAAAACATTCTGCTGAATAGCATGGTAATTTTTCTAGCTCGTCAATTGTTACTAAGTCTTGTCCGCCTAAATCGTCCATACTATATTTTTGCTCTCCGGTTATGTCCCATTCTAAGTTATATGATTTATTTATTGAAACCCAGCTTCCTATCTTTGCATTAGTTGAGCCTGCATAGCCAATGTTTATTATTAAATCTGGTTTATCGTTTTCGCATAAATATTTTGTAAGTCCAATTGCTGTTTTTTGTTTGCCAATGCCTGTAATAAGCAAAGACATTTTTGTTTTATTTTCTGTATAAATGTTATTTTCAACATTTTCCAAGTTACTATTTTTATCATTTAGATAAACATCTGCAAAATTATTTACTTTGTTTGAATAGACTTCTATAAAATTATTTATATCTGTTTTATTAAATTTTTCTTTACTTTCTTTTATTGAATTATTTTTTAGATTTGTATCATATTTCTGCACTTTACTCAATTCAAGAAATTTTGCAATTTGTTCTCCTTCTTTTTCCATCGCACAATGTATTAGTATATTTTTCATATTTGTTTTCCTTTTCTTTGCCTAATTGTATAAATTAGATTTTTACTTTATAACATTCAAAATTTCAATTTTATCATGTCATTTTTAGCCGTTACTTTGGCGTTTATATCATATTATCACAAAAAGTTTTATTTGTCATCAAAATTTAATATTGTTTTTCACTTTTTTTATTGTTTTTCTTCATTTGTTTTTATATAATATTTAGTAATAATTTTAAGTATATTATCATTCACTGTTATTCTTTATGCAAAGCTCAAATATATGTTCTATAGCTTTTAGATGTGAATGATTAAGGAGTAGCAAATGTTAGAAGAAAAATATGACTTTTATAGTCCATCTAATATTAAAATTCACGAAGTGTCTTCAACCATCAAAGACCATTTAGTTGTAATGGAAAGTTTAGATGATTTTACCAAAAGGCATAGTGAAAATGTTGCCAATTTAGTAGGTAGAATCTGCGAATATATGCATTGCAATAGTCAATTTACTATACATTGTGTTATTGCAGGTTATTTGCATGATATAGGAAAATTATTTATTCCTAAGGAAATAACCAATAAACCTGGTAAGCTTACTGATGAAGAATACGAAATAATGAAAGCTCATACCACTTTAGGTTATCAATACTGTATGGAAGATTTGGCTTTAAGACCATATTCTGATGGCCCATGGTATCATCATGAATCTCTTAATGGCACCGGTTACCCTAGAGGTCTTAGGAAGCCAGATATACCATATTCTGCTCAAATTATTCGTGTTGCTGATGAATATGACGCTATAGTAACTAAAAGGCAATATACTACTCACGTTAACATTTCTCAAACTTTGAAAGAACTTATTCAAGATGCTTTACCTAGTAGTGATGTTATAGCTTTAGATCAGCTAAAGCAAAATGAACGTTTAGGTAAAATAAACCCTAAACCACTTAAAGCTTTATTTAAAGTTGTAATTGATGATACATTATATGAAATCAGTTGTGTTATGAACTATGTTAATTATATTAAAGAGCAAATTAAAAGGTTAAAATCTATAAAAAAATACGAACAAAAAATGAATACTACAAAAAAAGCACAAATGAAAGATTATTATAAAGCTGGTATGCAACTTCTCTTTGAACAAGGTGAAAATGCCAAAAATTATACTCAAGTACTTGCAGAATATGAAAATGCTTTAGTTATTAGACAAGATAGAATTGATAAACTTTACGATGAAATAAAAATTATTAAAAAATTAAAAGTATGAATTTAGAATTACAAGAATTTATTAAAAGAAAGCTTCTTTTATTATTATTTAAAAGAAACTTTCTATTTTGATTAATCTAGTATTATTTTATTACTTTTGTTTAAATCTAATTAGATTTAACTTCACTTTTGTTAATTTCGTTTTCCTTCTTTATATTTCTTTTTAGTTTAAGTATAATTACAACTGCTAAGATTGAAAATCCTAATATTATAGGTAATAGATTTAAAATAATAATACCTGTTCTAGGCATTATACCTAATTCATTTACGTCTTCATTATCTTCAAGTGTTGTTTCTGGAAGTTTTTCAGAATCAATTCTTATAGAAGCAATAATATTTCTAGATATATCCACACCTGCACTTTTTTCTATTATTATTTCATATTCTCTAGTTTCGCCAGCATTTAAATCTGCCACTTTAAATTTAGCAGTATTTCCACTTACTTCCCAATCAGGGCTTATAAATTTAAATCCTTCTGGTATAGTAAATGTAATATATCCATTTCCTAATTTATCTTGGTTATTTGTTACTTTAACTTTATAATATACTTGCAAACTAGAAGCTGAATTAGCATCTTTTATTTCTGTTTCAATTTTATCAGCCTTACCTTCCAATCCATAATAATTACCGTTAATATATGCTTTTTCAAGATTCATTTCTATTTGTAAATTAAATTTTAATCTTTGATAATAATAATTTAATGTAATATCTTCTCTTGCTACTGTAACAGTTGGATTATTTGGCTTTTCTATTAGTTTAAAATCTTCAAATTGCCTTTCTTCAGAAGTAAATGTATCACCTTCGTGAGCATCCTTTTGTTCACTTGCTATAATTTCACCTGTTTCCTTATCTATGTAATTTACAGTTATTTTTGACTTATGTCTATAATAATATGTTACATTAATAGGTTCCCCTCTCATAGTTCCAGAAGGATTGCCATCTACTTTAGTAAAGTCATAATTATCTATTGTCTTTTGCTCTGTAGTATAGTCATCTCCAGATTTGCCATTTATTACAGTACTTGGTGAAATTTCTTGATTTGTAACTTCATCAATGTATTTAGCAGTAACAGTTGTATTCTTAGCATAGTAATAATTTACTACTTGTAATTCTTCTGTTAAGGTAATATTTTCATTTTCCGGTTTTTTAACTAATGTATATCCATTTATATTTTTAGCTTCTGTTGTTACACTATCACCTACTGGTCCACTTTGATTTATAACATCTAATTTTGTATTTGTATCTATATCAATATAGTTTGCTTGTACACCACCACTTTGTAAATTGAATGTTACAAATAAATTAGATTCACCTCCAGCTCTTTCCATATAAAATAATGTTAGCGTATGTTCTCCTTGTGAAAGCATTCCTTCTTCAAAAGCTGATTTGTATACATCTTTTTCATCTTGATTTGTTTCTGGATTATATATGCTCTCATAGTAAACTTGATTTTTAGCAAAATTTATATTGCCTCTTAATCTTGCATGGCATCCACCTAAATCTAATACCAACTTATCATCTACATATACCCAAACATCATCATCTCCGGAAAAATCAAATATCATATCTTCAAATTGGTCAGTTTCAGAATTTTTTACTTTTCCGTCTTTAGTCATTATAAAAGGAATTTCTATTCTAGCTGTGAAACCTAAGTTTCTGTTACCCATTATTGATGTGTCATCTTCGCAATTATTAAATGGATAAAAACCGTTTCTTGCTCCTTCGTGTAATTTAAAAGTTTTTGTACTGTAATCTCTATATACATGATATTGATCACTATTAAAACTATAATAACCATTTTTTTCTTTTACAAATGGGAATTTCCAATTAGAAAGAACTTCCATATATACATCTGTATTAGAATTTACAGTTGGAAAAAAGCTTGTACCATTTGTATATTTGTCTACTATGCTTAAATCTCCATTTACTAATTTGTCTTTGGCTAATCCTTGTAATACTCCTGTTGAATTACCATATTGACTTAATCCTATGTAACCATTTTGAATTCCTCCTACGCACATTCCTTCTGTAGAAGCCATAAGCATTGATTTTTGGTCTATTTCATATCTTTGGCTCATTGGTAAAGGATAATAATCCGTCCAATGCATACCTCTTTGCAATGAATTATATTCTTCTCTATTTATTCTAGTCAGTGTTGCATTTACATATTTTACTTTATCATCAGTTACTGGACTACAATTAGTTGCAGCCATTGTTTTTAAATACATAGTAGATAGCAATATAAATAAAAATGCTATAACTATGATTTTTAATTTTTTCTTCATATAACTCCTTTTCTATAAACGAAAACCATCCCGAGCATTCGCTTATTAAATTAATTGGGATAAACTTAGATAATTTAAGACTTAAATTATTTAGATAAAATTAAATTAGAATAATTTAATTGATTTTATTATACAACACATTATGACAATTGTAAAGAAAAATCGTTCGTCAAATATCGACATTTTTCGACAAAATACGACAATTAAGTAAATATGTTCTCCAATTAAGACGAATATGCATTCTCTCTCATTTCGCTACGCGGGTCGCTATTTGCTCCAGCTTGCACGCCCAGCTCCGCTCCTACGTCGCCTGCGCTCACTTGAAATGTTCGAGAACATATATTCGTCTTTTTATAATATATATATTAAATTTTAAATACTAATTAAATCCTTCGAGTCCAATGCTTACTTCTAAAGCATTATTAATTTGATTCATCAAATTTTCATCATCAATATGTCCTATTTTTTCTTTTAGCCTACTTTTGTCTATTGTTCTTACTTGTTCTGCCAAAACTACAGAATTAGTTTTTAATCCTCCATTTTGAGAACCTATTTCTATATGAGTTGGCAGTTTTGCTTTTCCCATTTGTGAAGTTATTGCAGCTGCTATTACTGTTGGACTATGCTTATTTCCCAGGTCATTTTGAATTATTACAACTGGTCTTATACCTCCTTGTTCAGAACCTACTACTGGACTTAAATCTGCATAAAACATATCTCCTCTTCTTATATTCATATTTACTCTCCCAATAATAAAATTGAGATGATATATATTTCTAAATGTTTAATTCTATCTCATTATATTTTATGTCTACTTTTAGTTCATTGTTAATATCATATACTTGTAAATTTTTAGGTTCTAAATTTGCTTTATCTATGTAAAGAATTTGTTTATTATTGTATTTATTTATTTCAGACATATAATACATTTGTATCTTCCCATCTTTTTCTTTTATTTCTTTTTCTTCTGCATTTCTATAACCTTCCATGAAAGATGTTAAAAATAATGAATTTGTTGTTACATATTGATAATTTTCATATACTTGACTTAAATTATACTTTGTATTTTTAAGAGTTATAATTCCATTTTCATATATTATTTCCATTCCTGCAAGACTATTTGGTGACAATGCTAATTGCCTTGTGTAACTAGTACCTCTTACCTCTTGCTCGAATTCATAAAAGTTTGTATTTTTATTACTGCAAACAGTTAATTTTATTTTTGCTCTATATGATGAAACATTTAGAAAATATTGTTCAATCTCTTGTATACTTTTATTATTTCCACTTTCCTTAGTTTTATAATTAGATTTTATAAAAAAATTACAAATTAATAAAATTGTAATTATAAGAATTATAAAAACAATAATTTTAAACCATTTTCCCATACTTTAGCCTTTCAAAAAAATAATATTGAAATTACCTTTTTAATATTTTAGTAATCCAATATTATTTTATTCATATATATTATTATATATGAAAAAAACTAACTAATTCGCTTTCTACTTCTTCTTTACTTTCTAAATGATTAATTTTGTCACGAACTGTTGATGCATTTGGCAAACTTTTTAAATAGTAGCAAATATGCTTTCTCATTTCTCTTATTCCAGTATATTCTCCTTTTTCTTTTACTTCTAGTTCTATATGATTTAAAATGGTTTCTAATATTTCTTTATTAGATATTTGTCTTATTGTACCATTTTCTAAATATGTTCTTATTTGTTCCAATATCCAAGGTTTTCCTAAAGTGGCTCTGCCTATCATAATTCCGTCACAGTTAGTTTGTTCAAATATTTTTTTAGCATCTTCTGGTGATTTTATATCTCCATTTCCAATTACAGGTATGTTAACATTTTCTTTAACTTTTTTTATTATGTCCCAATCTGCTATTCCAGTATAATATTCTGCTCTTGTTCTTCCATGAACAGCAATAGCTGATGCTCCTGCTCTTTCTATAGCTTTAGCAGCTTCTACTGCAACAATATGTTCACTATCCCAACCCTTACGTATTTTTACTGTTACTGGAACACTTGAATTTCTTACTACTGCTTTAACTATTTCATATACCTTGTCTAAGTTTAAAAGCAGTTTGCTTCCATCACCATTTTTTACAACTTTTGGTGCAGGACATCCCATGTTAATATCTACTATATTTGCTATTTTGCTAACATAGTTTGCTGCATATGTCATTGACTCTATATCACTTCCAAATATTTGTGCAGATACTGGTCTTTTTTCTCCATCCATTTTTAGCAACTGCTTTGTTTTTTCATCATTGTAATAAAGAGCTTTGCTACTTACCATTTCTGTTACAACTAACCCAGGTTTATATTTTTCACACACCAGCCTAAAAGGCAGGTCTGTTAAACCTGCCATTGGAGCTAATATTATATTATTTTGTAATTCTACATTACCTATTTTTAGTTTTTTAATCATTTTACTCCTCAATAAAAATAGCTTTTTGTCTCCTACCACTAATATTAAGCAAAATTGCTATCATAATTAAATTACTTAAAAGTGAACTTCCACCATAGCTTACAAATGGTAAAGGAACACCTGTTATAGGTAACAAACCAATTGTCATTCCAATATTTTCTGTCATGTGAAACAAAAATATACCTGCTATTCCCATAGCTATAAATGAACCCAGATTATCTTTGGCAGTTTTTGCAACATACATTGCTTTTGTAATCAGAACCACATACACAATGACTATTGCTGTTGCAACTAAAAATCCCATTTCTTCACCTATAACAGAAAAAATAAAGTCTGTTGTTTTTGGGCTTAAATATCCTAATTGTGTTTGATTTCCTTTTAATAGTCCCATACCCAAAAGTTCACCTGCTCCAATTGCAAGTTTAGATTGAGTTAGGTTATACCCTGCACCTCTAGGGTCTAAATCTTGATTTAAAAATACCTCTATTCTTCTTTTTGCATGGTCTGGCAAAACAAAAAAGTATAATAATGGAAGCGTTATAGCAACTATTAAAAATCCAGCTATAATGTACTTTTTATCTATTCCAGCCACAAATAGCATTAGTATAAATGCTACACAAAAAGCTAAAGCTGTTCCATAGTCTGGCTGTTTTACTATTAATAGTACTGGAACTCCTATAATTGCTAATAAAATAAGAAGTCTGGTAGGTCTACTTATTTCTTTTTTGCCTTTTGCCACCATTTTAGACATAATTAACGCCAATATCATAATAACAAATATTTTTGAAAATTCTGCTGGTTGCAAAGTAAAAGACCCAAACGAATACCAGCTGGTAGCACCATTTATAGGCTCTGTAAACAATACCCCTACAAGCAATATAATTAATACTGCATATATTATAGGAGATATTTTAGCAATTGTCTCATAATCTACTAATGTAAATGCAATAATAAATGGTATACTAATACCTATCCATAAAATTTGTTTTTTAAATTCATCATATTCTGTATTTTGAGTAGCAGAAAAAAGGGCAATCAATCCTATTATAATTAATAGGATTGTGCATATTAATATTGACCATTCTATATTTTTAGATAATCTTTTTTTCATCTACGCCTCTATTTCTTTTTATTAGACTTTTTTGCTTTTGATTTTTTTCCTTTTGAGGAATTATTTTTTGTCTCATTTTTTTCTGTAGGCTTTTTTACCTCTGTACTTTCTTTAGAATTAGTTCCATCTTTATTCTCTTTAGTACTATCAGAATTAATTTCTTCTTTATTTTCTTTAACACTATCTAAACTCGTATTCTCTTTTTTATTTATATTATTTACATTTTCTTCGCTATTATCGCTTTGGTCTGTATTTTCTATATTATCAACATTTTGTGTACTATCTTCTTCATTATTATTTTCCATACTGTTTTGTTCGGTATTATTTCCGCCTTGTACATTTTCATCACCATTTTGTGAAGAATCTTTATCTTTGTTTTCCACATTTTGTACACCATTTTTTGATAACTTACCACTGTAGGCTATATTTTTTTTATCATTTTTTATACTTATTATAGGAATATTCGCATATAATGCAGGTGCTCCTGTTGTTCCATCACTATTTTGCTTGTTAGTTAATCTAACATCTATTTCTTTTTCATCTACATCTATATATTTTTTTATAACATCTATAATTTCTTGTCTCATCATATCTAAAAAGTCTGCTGACACATTAGCTCTATCTTGCATAAGAACTAAATGTAGTCTTTCTTTTGCCTCATCTTTGTTTGTTTTACTTTCCAATTGTTCTGTTTTTTTGTTTAGTTTTTTGAAAAATCCCATAATGTTTTCAAACATTCCTATTTCCTCCATTGCATACTATTTTTTAAAATTCTTTTTAAATTTGCTCCAAAAACCTTCTTTTTTTCTGCCAGGTATTGTTACTTCTACATTTTCACCCAATATGCGTCTAGCTATTTCAATATAAGCTTTTCCAGAAGGGGCTTTTTTATTTGACACTGCAGGTTCACCTTTGTTTGTTTGGGTAATTATGTACTCATCCTCTGGTACAACGCCAATTAAATCTATTGATAATAAATCTAAAATATCTTCTACATCCATCATTTCCCCTCTTTTTACCATTTCTGGTCTAAGACGATTAATAATTAATTCTGGATTTTTTATTTCTGATGCTTCTAGCAAACCTATAATTCTGTCTGCATCACGAATTGAAGATATTTCTGCATTTGTAACCACTATTGCTCTATCTGCCCCAGCTATTGCATTTTTAAATCCTTGCTCTATTCCTGCTGGACAGTCTATTAAAATATAATCAAATTCTTCTCTTAATTTGGTTGTTAATTCTCTCATTTGTTCTTCATTTACTGCACTTTTGTCTCTAGTTTGGGCTGCTGGTAATAAAAATAAATCTGTGAATCGTTTATCTTTTATTAGAGCTTGTCTTAATTTACATTTTCCTTCAACAACATCTACGATGTCATATACTATTCTGTTTTCTAGTCCCATTACAACATCAAGGTTTCTTAAGCCTATATCTGTGTCTACTAGTACGACTTTTTTGCCTCTTAAAGCTAGAGCAGCGCCTACGTTTGCAGTTGTTGTTGTTTTGCCTACTCCACCTTTACCTGATGTTATAACTATAACTTCACCCATAACTTTCCTCCTTGCATAATTTTACACATATATTATATTTGCATTTGCCTCAAAAGTCAATGAGAATAAGGCAAGTTTGTAAAAAAATACAGTACTTATTTTAAAAGTACCATATTTTTTACTAAGGTTTATATATATTTAGTTATGCTTGCTTACTGTTCATTGTTTTCGCTAGTAGTTGTTACCTCTTCCACTTGGTTTTGAAAATCTGAATTTTCTTCAGTATTTTGGGCTAATGCAGCTAACTCATCTAACTTTTTCTTTTCGTCAATTACTTCTAAATTTGATATAGAAACTTCATAAGCTACTTTTTGCTCTACAGTTCCATCATCATGCTTTTTTTCATAAGCTCTTGATTGAACTCTACCTATAACTTTTACTTCTGTTCCTACAGGCATTTTAGAGCAATATCTAGCATTTCTGCCCCAAGTAATACATGGAATGTAATCTGATTTGTTGTAAGCTCTGTTTACTGCTAAAAGAATATCTGCAATTTCTCTTCCAAATGGTGTTTGTCTGTAAATAGGTTGTTTACAAATATAACCTGTTAGAACAACTTCATTTGAAATTAAGTCTTTGCTTGCAACTATTTCTTCTTCCTGATTTGGTAAAAATTCAATGTCCTTTGCAAACACAGTTAAGATTAATCTGTTTCTTTCATTTTCATAGCTATTGTAAGATCTAAATTGACCTGTTATTTTTACTTTTTTGTCAATAACCAAGTCTTCATCTTTAAATAATCTTTCAGATATAGTAACTGGTATTATATCTGCATTTCCACTTAAACGTGGTACACTTAAATCAAAAGTGTAAAACTTTTCTCCATAAATTTCATGGCTAAATTTCTTTTCATCTGTAATCTTTCCAACCAAGGTAATGTGGTTGTTATCAGCAAAATTTGTTTCCAATTTCCTTTCCTCCTTAATTATTCTTGTGTATCTTATTCATCTAATAAAAATTTTAGAATAGTTATGCGCTATAACTTATTATACAACATATTTTTTGATTTGTCTACATAAAAAGTTGATTTTCTTTTATTTTTGTAACATTTTTGTAATATTTGTATTATTTTCCTTAGATTCCTCCTCATTTATATATTCATTTTGCTCAATTTCATTTGAAATTATACCATTTGCCATTGTTTCTATTATTTTTTCATTTCGATTTGTAATAGCTATTGCCATAACAAATAAGATTACTACAGTTCCGAATAGATACTAGATAAGAGTATATTTTTTCTTTGTTAAATACTACAAACATAAAAAGTACCTCCAGTTAATGTATATGCATTTAACTAAAGGTTATGACTTGTTATTAATAATTTGTTGGATTGTTACTATTTAAACTCAAAGCCCTGAATTATTATTTATTTGACCTTCTCTATTTCTTGTATGTGTCCACAGTTTAAACATTTATTTTTTGTTTTATTTACTATATTTTGTTTTTCTTTAGTTTTGTCTTTTCCAAATAGATTTTTTTGTGTTATTTGCTTTTTTCTTAAAACGGTATCAGCATTTAATGTTACTGTTGAGTTCCATTTTTTGCAATTTGGGCATATTCTACTGTGGCAGTCCCAGCCATATAAAACTAATACAAATATTAACGCAATTGGTATTAGTAATAAATGCTGAGAAGTTAGTATGTATATTATGGCTAAAATTGCTGTTATTACTATTGGAAGTCTGTATAAAGCCCAAGTTTTTTTCTTGGTTTCTTTCTCATTTTGCTCTATTTCCTCTTTGCTTACTTCTCTTTCTTTTATTTTATCTACATTTATTTTTGGCTCCATTATATTCCCATTCCTTTCGCTAAGTGCATGTATTTATTTTTTAGATTTCTTACACGTCTAATGTCGAGCTTTAAATATTTGCTTTTTTAAGTTCTATTTTTTCATTCAATAATTTAAATGCTACATTTATAAAATTACATTCTGTATCTGTCAAATATATTTCATCTTGATTATTTTCATTTAATTCTTTATCCTGTTGAATTTTGTAAGTATCCGCTAATGTTTTTTCATCTTCAATTATTTTATTTTTCATATAATTTGCAAGTTTTTCACCAGTATTTATAATTTCAGTGTTTGGCAATTGCTCTTCAATTATTTTCTTAAATAATGGATAATGTGTACATCCAAGTATTAATGCATCTAGCTTTGGAAAATCTTTTATATATTCGTGAATTGTATGTTTAGCTATTTCATTGTCTACCCAGCCTTCTTCTGCCATTGGAGCTAAAAGTGGACATGCTTTGTTAAACACATTTATATCTTTAATTTGATTTTTTAAGTTTGTTTCCCAAGAGTTACTTCTTATAGTACCTCTTGTTGCAATTACCCCTATGTTCTTTAAAACTTTTTTACTTTCTATGTACTCAATAGTTGGCTGTATAATGCCAATGATTGGCACTTTGTAAATACTTTGCACTTCTTGAATCGCCTGACTAGTTGCTGTACCGCAAGCTATAACTATGGCTTTTACATTTTGCTCAAGTAAAAAGTCTATATTCTTTTTGCTTAAATCTATTATACTTTGTTTAGATTTTGAGCCATATGGGAAATTTTTTGTATCCCCTAAATAAATTATTTTTTCATTTGGCATTGCTTTTTTAATTTCTTTATATACTGTAAGTCCTCCAACGCCTGAGTCAAACATTCCTATAGGTTGATTTTCCATAATAGCCTTCCTTTCACTACTCTATTATATTAGCATCTTTTTAAATTTATTTCAATACAAATATTGTAAAAAGGTCTGTTCCCCAAATTCGTTACAATTCAAAAAAGCCAGCTTACTTTAATGTATAAAGTAAACTGACTTTTTCCTTAAGCCATTATCTTATTTGCAATAATCACATTCATCGTCTGGCTTTGGTGGTCTTGGATATTCTGGCTTTTCAGGTTTTTCTGGTTTGCAATCCATTTTGCAATCGCAATCCAATTTTTCACCTTTTAAGCATCTGAAATCTTTTTCCACTTTTGCACATATTTTAGAATGTTTTACTTTGTTTGCCCAAATTTCTATTGAATAGTATCTATCTGGGCAAAGTGGTCCGAAAACGAATTCTCCATTTTTATCTGTAAAAGTGTGAGAAACTGGTTTTCTTTCATCTTTACAGTCACAGTCAACTTCGACTAGTTTTACAACTGCATCTTCTATAGGATCTCCGCAATCGTCTTTAACTATCCCGTAGATTACTGTTCTGTTATCTTTCGAAATCGTTATATCTAAATCATATTGTTTTCCTCCGGCTAAAACTCCGTCAACATCTATGATTGGGCATATTTTTTTATCATATTTCATATTATATAACCTGCCTTTCTTTTATATAATATGAAAATTTTTATGTTTAGTTACTACATTATTCCTATTTTTTTCATCATACGTTTTCCTTGTCTTAACATTTTGTTTGGTCCATGAGCTTGAATCTCATTACACATCATTGTAGCTCCTACTGCAATTACCATTCCTGCAATCATCCCTTTAACAAATTTCATAATCTTTTACCTCCTAACAAATTTTATAAGCTTATTTTCTTAATATGTTTTATACTTTTCAAACATATTGCTTTTTCTAGATTTATTATGCCTTTTTTGTATTTCTTTTATACGAAAATTTTTATATTAATTCTTTTTTACATATTTTTTATACCAAGAATATGCTTCAAATATAGCAATTGCAAAAAGAAACATTGCAAACATTTTTCTAAGAATTCCAACGTCTATCTTTGTTGCTATAAATGCTCCTAAAAAAGCCCCTAATGCTCCTATTATTGCTATTGGCACAGCTAGCTTCCAGTCAATCTGCTTATTTTTAATATTAACTATTGTTGCAACTAGTGATGTTGGTATAAAAAATATCAAATTGACTGCTTGTGCAACTTTTTGGTCTACTGATAAAAAACATACTAATATTGTTATTAGTATAGTTCCTCCACCCATTCCCATTCCACTAATTATTCCAGAAATTACTCCTGTTAATCCTTCTAGCATATAATTTCCTTTCTTTCATTAAAACTTTATAGTTCAAAAGAATGTATATCGCTTTTGCAAGAGTTTATATAAAGAACTGTAATGTTTTAATTACAAGCTACATTCATCTACGCCAAATTGATATACCTGCATAAATTAAAAATGCTATAAAAATAAGTACAAGATATTTGTCATTTATTTTTTTCATTAAGTTTGCTCCAATTGCTCCTCCTATTATTCC
>CALXWN010000014.1:0-14386 GCA_944392415.1 uncultured Clostridia bacterium
TGTCCATAATATTACCTTCTTTACTGGGATTGCTTACGAACATTATATCATTTATTTTTATGATTGGCTACTAATTTTTTATACCTGTTATCTCTTTTGTTTTTCTGTAATAACTTGCTTTAGTAAGTTTTGAAAAAACTCTTATCTCCATATATTCTTTTAGTTTCTCTAGTAATTGCTTTGGTCACACAAAAACCTCCCTTAAAATATATTTTTGTGTTAATTCACATAATATATTTTAAGGGAGATTCTATATTTTTTCATATTTTTTATTTTACTTTTTCTTTTAAATTTTCTACCACTATGCTGACAGCTTAGTGCAAAATTAATAGAAATATGATTATAAATATAAGATTGTTCGAAAAGTTATACGTTCAGAACCTGAAGAAGTAACACCATTACGTGAACTAGTATAATACTTAGCATTAGAATAATAGCCTCCTCTTGCTACACAACATGATGATTCATTAACACGACAATATTCTGTTGATAATTCGCAACAATTGCTTGCCATATCGTATATATTACAAATTTCATCTTCACCCGTTCCAAATTCTTCTAATTCAGTATTTATACTAGTTAATCTAGAATAATTTTTATTATTTGAACATTTTTGTATAAACACTAAAGCAGTATCCCAAGCATAACTATTTACTAAATCACTTGTAAAATTCCTACTTTCCTCATACATATTTCTACTCAGATGCGCCGCTTGCGATTGTGTTACAAAATTATATACATAATTTTCTTTTTTTACCATTGTTGGTGTTAATATATTGTCTGAATCTGTTCTTTTCATTGATGTTCTTGCTTCATATCTCCCTATATAATATCCTTTGGATTCTATTACTTTTGATATAAATGTATTAATATCTTTCGCAGTTGTATTTTCAGTTGAACTTTCTAATTCTAAGCAATAATATGTATTTGTCATAATTTCATTTCCTACTTCGGTCATAAGCCTAGTTGGATTTGTTCCCTGTCCTATTTCTGTTCCATCATCTTCAAAATTATATCTATTAAAATTAATTGTTACATCACCTCTATTAGAGTGAATCGTCCCCACTGGAATCCATATGAATTGACTACCTTTCGTATATTCATTTCCTGCATTTATATCTTCTATGACAATACCTTTTGTTACATCATCTTTAGGATTAATTATTTTAAAACCTGAAGGTACCACAACTTTATTTCCGTATTTATCGTATACAATTGAATTTGTTGTTTCCTCTCCAGTCACACTTTCTAAAGGTTTATTTTTATTTTCATATCTCTCTAAGAAGTCAGCTACCTCATCCATCTCACTTTGTTCATTTTGCTCTGCCATTTGCCAAGTATCCGCTGCATTTTGTGCTCTTCTAAGCAATCCATTATCTCCTACAGTTAGGCTTAATGCTACTCCTGCTAGTATTAGCAAAACAATAATTGTGACGACTAACGCAATTAATGTTATACCTTTTACTTGCTTTTTTAGCTTTTTCATTGTAATTTTGTGTACCTTTAAGTTTATATTTTTTTGTCTTTTCTTCATTAAGTTCATTTTTTTAATTCTCCTCTCATTTATTGGTTATCATATTCAATAAAAAACTTTCTTGTTGTACCATAAAAGTTTTTACTTGAAATTATATTTGCTTGCTTTAATGCTTTTTTTATGCAAAAAAACTATGTATTTTAAGTGCATTTAAATACGCCTAAAATACATAGTTTTTCTACTATGTTCACATAAACTTATTTTATTAAATCTTACGATATATATATATATATATATACAGCCTCAAGGCTTTCAGCGATTTTTGTCATTTGTTTGCTCTCCTTTGTTTTTCTTAATTATATATTTTTTATTTTGTTTTTTCAACAAAATCTTATATTGTTATTTCTTCTTTTGAAGTAAATTTTTCTCTTACTAATAGTTTTAATGGTTTATTTTCTTCTTTTTCTAATCTTGGATCCTTTTGTATTATTTCTATTGCTAATGCTTGTACTTCTTTTAGCTCTTCCATGTCTTTAAATAGGTTTGCTATTTTGAATTCTGGAAGTCCATGTTGTTTTGTGCCAAAAAATTCTCCTGAACCCCTTAATTCTAAGTCTTTTCCTGCTATAACAAATCCATTATCTGTTTTTGTCATTGTTTCCATTCTTTGTCTTGTTATATCACTTCCACCATTGTATTTTAATATACAATATGATGAGTATTCTCCTCTTCCTACTCTTCCTCTTAATTGGTGAAGCTGTGCTAGTCCAAATCTTTCGGCATTTTCTATTACCATTACACTTGCATTTGGTACGTCTACACCTACTTCTATTACTGTTGTTGATATAAGTATTTGTATCTCTCCATTTTTAAATTTTGCCATTATATCATCTTTTTCTTTTGATTTCATTTTACCATGCAAATACTCTACTTTAAAATCTTTGAATACTTCGTTTTTATATTTTTCATAAAGCTCTGTTACTGCTTTTAAATTGGCTGTACTTTCATCTTCGCCTTCTTCTACTAATGGACAAACTATGTATGCCTGCCTGCCTTCTAACACTTGCTGTTTTATAAAATTATTTACTCTTTCTTCATATCTTTTGCTTACTGCATATGTTTCTATCTTTTTTCTATTTGGTGGAAGCTCGTCAATAATAGATATATCTAGATCTCCATATAGTATTAAAGCTAATGTTCTAGGTATTGGTGTGGCTGTCATTACTAGTACATCTGGATTGTCACCTTTTGCTACTATTTTTGCTCTTTGTTTTACACCAAATCTGTGCTGCTCATCTGTTACAACTAAACCTAATTTTTTGAAAACTACATTTTCTTCAAGAAGTGCATGTGTACCTATTAATATATCTACTTCTCCATTTTCTACTTTTTCTAGTACTTCCTTTTTTCTTTTGGCTGTCATTCCACCTACTAGTTCTTCACAAACTATGCCATATTGTTCTAATGTTTTTTTATAGTTTTGAACATGCTGCTTTGCTAAAATCATGGTTGGTGCTAAAACTGCTACCTGATAGCCACTCTTTACTGCTTTATATGCTGCGATTATTGATACTACTGTTTTACCAGAGCCAACATCTCCTTGAAGTAGTCTATTCATTGGCTTTTCATTTTCCATATCTTTGTTTATATCTTCTAAAACTCTTAGCTGAGCCTTTGTTAATTTAAATGGTAAATTGTTTATTACATCTGACATTTGTACATTTTTGTCATACTTTATGCCCTTTACTTGCTCATTATTTTCATATTTTAACTCTAACAACCCTAATTGCATTGATAAAAGTTCATCAAACACAAGTCTTTTTCTTGCTTTATTAAAATTTGCAAAATCTTTTGGAAAATGGATTTCACGTGTCGCTGTATTTATGTCCATTAAATGGTATTCTTTTATTAGATATTCCGGCAATACCTCTGGTAACTCATTGTTTACTAGTTTTATCCCATTCTCTATTATTTGTCTAATACTGTTTTGAGATAATGAATTTGTTAGTGGATATAATGGTATTATTTTTCCTGTATTTTTAGTTTTTTCTATGCTGTCATATGTTGGGCTGTTTAATTCTATTACACCATTTTTTATAGATACTTTTGCATAAAATCTATATTTTTGCCCTTTTTTTATGTTGTCTTTTACATATGGTTGATTAAACCAAGTAACTACTGCACTATCTGTATCATCTTTTATTAATAGCTTTTCTAAACTTCTATTTCTATTTATGTATCTTACGTTAACCTCTGTTAAGGCTACCGCTTCTATCGTATATTTTTCTCCATCTTTTACATCTCTTAAGCTTGTTATTATACTTCTATCTTCATAATCTCTTGGATAATATGTAATTAGGTCTTTTAGTGTAAATATGTTTAATTTGTTGAGTAGCTTTGCTTTATTTGGTCCTACTCCTTTTACATATTTTACATCTTTGTTTAAATCTAGCATGAATTTTCCTCAAACTTTCGCTAATTATTTTGTTATATTTTATCACACGAACATTGGTTTGTAAATAATATTTTTTTATATGAATGTTTATATTACTGAACTGTAACCATATAATATGAAAATTTAAAATTACTTTTGCAAACCTACTTGATTAAATGAAACTTTTGTGTTATGATTATATTTGTTACAAGTCATAGGGGTATGATGTTAATGGTAGCATTCCGGTCTCCAAAACCGTGCGTGAGGGTTCAAATCCTTCTACCCCTGCCAATTATTTACTTTATGCATATTAGTATAAAGTATTTTTATTATTTCTCATGTCTTGTGAAATAATATTTTAGCTAAATTAATCTTTTCGGGGGGCACTTAGATTGGAGTTATTATGTTAAAAAATTTCAATAAGTGCTTTATTTTTTTAATTATTTTTATTTTAGTTATTTGTATGCTTTTTGTACCAATATTTTATTCTACTAATTTAGCTTATTCAGATGAATATTATGAACAATTGCTTTTAAGCGGTGATGGCTTTTTTTGGCCACTTCCTGGTTATACATATATTTCATCTTATTTTGGTAAACGTGAGTCTCCTACATCAGGTGCATCAACTTACCATTCTGGTATAGATATACCAGCTTCAAATGGTACAAATATTTATGCTGTAGAAAGTGGAACAATTACTTTTGCAAGTTGGGGAGCTGGTGGCGGATATACCATTGTTTTAGAACTTGATAAATATGATAATATCTCTGTTTCTTATTGCCATTTATCTCCACATTACATTGTGAATAGAAACGATTATGTTGAAAAAGGTCAGCTAATAGCTCATGTTGGCCCTAAAAATGTATACGGTATTAATAATAATCCTTATAAAGATAGTAATGGTAACCCTACAAATGGTGCTACTACTGGATGTCATTTGCATTTAACAATTAAGGTTGATGGAGAAGCTGTAAATCCTTTGGACTTTTTTTAAAACAATTTTTATATTAATGTCAAAGCAATATGTCTATTTTTCATTTTCAAGCTGGAGCAAGCAGCGACCCGCGCCGAGAATGCAAAAATAGATATATTGTTTGGCATTTGAGTATCAATTATTTAACAATGCAAAAAGCACTTAACTACTTTTAATAGTTAAATGCTTTTATTTTACATATCGTCTTCATTTTCATTTATTGGATTGTTTTGATCTTTTATTATTTCTTTATTTTGTGTATTTTCAACTTGATTGTTTTGTTTATTTTTAGTATTATTAGATTTACTGTTTGGTTGTTTATTTATAGCGTTTTGATTTGACCTTAATTGATTGTTATTGTCAATTAAAGTACTGTTTTCTGTTCCTTCATCTACATTGTACTGAGCTTCATCTTCTGCTAAATAACTTTCACTTTGTGAAGAATTTTCATCATAACTTTCATTTTCCATTTTGTTTTCTAAATCTGCATTATAGCATATACTTGCACAATTATCACATTCTCCGTCACAATAATCATCCCAATCAAGCTCTATTTCTTTATGACATTTTGGACATTCTATTTCATCTTTTAAGTCAGCATCTTGACCTACCACAAAATCATAATTACAATATGGACATTGAATTTCAAATTCATAATCTTCATCCATATTTATATCATTATCGTGCATTTGGTCTTGACTAAAAATTTCATTATCTTCATCTTCATTTTCATCAATATATATGTCTTCTTCTATCTTTTTTAAAGACTTTTGTACAGCATCAATTTTATTAGACAACTCGTCATATTGATTACTATTGTCCATTGCTCTATTTGTAATATCTACAAACATTATACATATTTCTAATAATTTGTTTTTAGCAATTTCCAAATCATGAGGATCTTTTATCTCTCTTTCTAAATCAGATAATATTTTTGCAAACTTATCTTTAGGTTCTATCATAGAATCTCCTTTCAAATACCAACTTTATCTGTTGAATGATAAAATTGTGATTAAAACTTTAAATTCTTTCCATGTATTCACCTGTTCTTGTGTCTACTCTAACTATATCACCTATATTTACAAACATAGGGACTGTAAGCTCATAGCCATTTTCAAGTGTTGCAGGTTTGCCTGATGTTGTTGCTGTATTTCCAGAGAAACCTGGTTCTGTGTATTTTACTTCTAGTTCTACAAATATTGGTGGTTCTATTGAAAATACCTTGCCTTTATATGATAGAACTTTTACGTTCATATTTTCTTTTAGGAATTTTAAACTATCTCCTAATTGTTCTTTGTTTAAAGGTATTTGTTCATATGTTTCATTGTCCATAAAGTAATATAGTCCACCATCTTCGTATAAATATTGCATTTCTTTCTTTTCAATTTCTGCTGCTGGAAATTTTTCTGATGGGTTAAATGTTTTTTCTAAAACACTTCCTGTTATAACATTTTTTATTTTTGTTCTAACAAAAGCTGAACCCTTTCCTGGTTTTACATGTTGGAATTCAACAACTCTATAAACATTTCCATCCATTTCAAATGTTGTTCCATTTCTAAAATCACCTGCTGAATATACTGTTGCCATTATTATTTCCCCCTTAAATTAATTTATTCAAAAAACTATATTTTATTTTACACTATTTTTGCCTAAAAATCAAGTATTTTTCTTATTAATATAACTTTCCAAAATATAAACAGCAGAAATAGTATCAACTATTTGTTTCTTTTTTCTATTATCAATATTTAGAAAATTCATAGTTTTGTGTGCTTCTACAGTTGTAAGTCTTTCATCTACAGATACGATGATTATTTTATTAAATCTTGATTTTAGTTTATGTATAAAATTTTCTGTTTCATAAGTTCTTTCACTTTTAGTTCCATCCATATTAAGTGGATTACCAATTACAAATGTACCTACTTTATATTGTTCTACTATTTCGGCCAATCTTTTTAATATTATTTTATCATTTCCATTTGATGTTATAGTTTCTAAACCTTGGGCTGTTATTCCTAGCTCGTCAGTTATTGCTATTCCTGTCCTAGCTACACCATAATCTATTCCTAAAATTCTACTCATAAAATTTATACCTACTTTTTATATATATTAAACATCTTATTCATTATTGAATAAGATGTTTATAACTTAATCGTTATCTATATACTCTTTTACCATTTTTTCTAATAACTCGTCTCTTTCTACTTGTCTAATTAAATTTCTAGCTCCTTTATGACTAGTTATATATGTTGGATCACCAGATAATATATATCCAACAATTTGATTAATTGGATTATATCCTTTTTCTTCTAGTGCATTATATACTTCTTTTAATATCTCTTTAGTTCTAGCATTTTGTTCTTTTTCTACATCAAATTTCATTGTTTCATCTATACCCATCAAAAAGTCCTCCTTATTTTTAAAGAATTTTTCTAGATTTTATATTTCTTTTATTGTATTTTCATTAGATAAGTCTATATATTCTTCTAACTTTTTAAAAGCTCCATCTAAAGCTGTACCTTTATAATATGTAGATATTGCTACTCTTATTTTAGGACTTACTATAACATCTTCATCATCACTATATACATAATCGGCTGCTGCTAATATATCTAGAGCTTCCATTTTGTTTTTCAATTCCAACATAAAATTATATACGCCACCTTTATCTACTCCAGAAAATACTATTGCAAATTTTGGTCCCATATATCTTACAAATACATACTCTTGAGCCAAATTTTTTCTAACAAAATTTGCCACTTCAGTTATTGTTTTATCACCTGTTTTTCTACTTATTTGTGTATTTATTTCTGGAAGATTTACTATCTTAAATAAACATATTGCTGACGTAGTATATTTATCTATTATTTTTTTGCCTTCTCCATATAAATATTCTGCTGACTTTAAACCTGAATATAAGTCATCACGAACAATATTTTCTATTGTAGCTTGATTTTCTACTGTCTTTAAAATCGTAACAATATTGTTTCTAACTACCTCAAGTATAGTTGTATCTATATGGTCAAACTCATGAGGCTTACTTCCTTCTATTATCCAATAACCTATATATACATTATCTACATATAAAGGGAAAAACATTGCACATTTTGCTCTACCAAATTCCATTTTTTGATATGGTAATTTTTCATTTTCATTTTCTACAGTTACATATTTTGGTGTAGCTGTTTTTATACTATCACCAAATACAGGATCGTTTTGTAAATTTCTTAGTGCATCCCAATGCTTTTTATCTACATTAGAGGCTTTTACAACATATTCAGCACCGTTAAAAACTACTATTGTTGAATATTTAATAGAATATTTACTTATTAATATATCATTAATATTTTCTAATTTTTCTTGTATACTTGATGTTTCGCCTAGAGTTTTCATAAACTCTTGTAAAACGTTTAAACTAGTTATTCTTTGATTTAAATTACTATATGTTTCTATTTTTTTGTGCACTGAATAGTTGTATATAATTAATGTTAAAACAATAATAACTAATACTGTTATAACAATTAATATCACTCATATCACCTCTTTTATCTATAATGTTTTCCAATGATTTATCTTCATATATGACTAATAATGTTTTAATAGTTGGATCTCATTTTATTTAATGTATCATTTACACCTGATGAGAATTGAGTTGGTGGTTGCTTTTTGTTTTTGCTTTTAAAGAATCCTCTCTTTTCGGCTTTTTCATAATTTGGAGAATAATTGGTATAATTTCCTCCCGAAATTAATGGATATACCATATTAGCAAGTTGCTCTAAACTATTTAGAAATGTTTGTGAATATCCACTCAAAGAAATTTGACAAATGGCTATTGCTTCTAAATATCTTGCATAAGTTTGCATTTCAAAAGGAATTGTTACATATTTTATTGTTGCAGGATTAAATAAATCCCTTTGAAGAGTCATGGATGGTTCATTATATTTTGCCATTCCACCTAATATCATTTTGTCATTTAAAATTTTTAGTTTCATTTCCTTGTTTATTATGACTCTTAATTTGTTTTCATTTAGAGCATTTTTTAATTTTAATTCACTTAGAAATTGAGTAAGTGGCTGAATTGTAAGTGCATCCATTGATTGAACAAGATAAATTTCTGTTGCTTTGATAAAGTAATTGATATCTGTAGCAAAATCACAATCCATTAATATTGCTGAGTAATTGTTATCTAGAGTTTGAAGAATTGCTTCAGAATTTTCATTATCATCTATTTCATCTGGTAATGCTGTATAAACAGTTAAATTTTTATTTACCTCTACACCTTGTGCAATTCCATTTTCTAAGTTCTTAATGCTTTGCGTAGCAATTTGCATTAGTCTTTGATCATTGTCTGTAAACATATAATAAGAATTCTTGTTTTTAGTCAAATCTAATATAGCTGTTTTTATTCCTTTTTGTGCTAAAAGTTCCGCAAGATTATTAACAATAAATGATGTTCCATTTTTGCTTGTACCTACAAAAGCAACTATTTTATTTTGTGCAACAAAATTACTTTGCTCATAATATGATTTTGGATTTGTTTGAGTCATATCATTAGTATTTTCTATATTGAAATAGTTTTGTTCTACACTTGTATTGTAAGGAGTTTGTACATTTTGCTGATCTACACCTATATTATATGGAGTTTGCATGTTTTGTTGTTCTGCCCCTACATTATATGGATTTTGTATATTTTGTTGTTCTGCTCCTACATTATATGGATTTTGTATATTTTGTTGTTCTGCTCCTATGTTATATGGATTTTGCACATTTGGCGTATCATATTGACTCTGTGCAGTTTCTTGCATAAATTCATTGCCATAAGAGTTTCCCATATCAAACAAGTTTATGTCATTATTAATTGAATTATTATCCATACCAGTACTATTATTTTGACTAGTAATATTGCTATTTTGATTACTCATGTCATTATTTTGTTCTTCTTTTCCTAGTTCAAATAAATTAAATGCATTTTGTTCTGCTAGAGCTGTTTGTTCTCTCAATTTAGGCATATTTTGTTCTGGTTCATTTTTTTCAACACTATTTTTTTGTTCTAAGTCTGATGCAACTACATTAGCCTTCTTTGGTCTTCCTCTGCCTCTTTTTACTGGCTGTACTTCTGACTCAACGGTAGGTTGAACACTATTTATGTCTTGATTTTCTTTTGTTTCATTTACATTAGTTTCTGCATTTATCTTTTTTGGTCTTCCCCTTCTTTTTACATGCACTACTTCTGCATTTTGATTTTGTATTTGAGTGCCTTCTTCTTTGTTATTTTGACTAATTGCAGTATTAATTTGACTAGTTGTTGTATCTAATTGGCTAGCTACTACACTTTGTTGACTAACTGGCGTATTTATTGTGTTAGCCACTGCACTTGGTTGACTAATTGGCGTATTTATTGTGTTAGCCACTGCACTTGGTTGACTAACTGGAGTATTTAGTTGGCTAGCTCCAGTATTTGGTTGAGTAAATACTGGATTTAGTTGGCTAGTTACCGTATTTGGTTGACTAACTGGCGTATTTAACTGATTAGCCCCTACATTTGATTGATTAATTTTATTATTTCTTTGCATATCATTTTCTATATCTATAGTCTTTGGAATTATTACTGGCTCAGTAATATTTGGCTTTTCTATATCTTTTGTTATAAAGTCTATATTAGGTTTCTTTACATTATTTTGATTTGGACTATATGGAACATAATTGCCATTTGTTAAAACAGTTCCTCCATTAACAAGTTTTTGATATCTTGGAGAACCTTTTTCTAATATTGATTTTACTGTGTTTGGTAAAAATTTAACTATTATTCTAAGTTGAGTATCATTATACTGACTTGCTATACTGTCAAAACTTTCAATACATTTTTTCTCATTATTCCCTATTTTTTTGTAATGATTTAAGATATTTTTTATTTCATTTTCACTAACTTCTGATTCACTTTCGGGTTTATAATTAACATCTTCTGAATCTATTTTGTAATAATTTTTAGCTTCTTTTTTACTTCTTGGTTTGTTAATTAAATTGCAAACCATATCTATATTTCTATCATTTCCTAGAAGAGCATTATAAATACCTATTCCAAATAATTTGATTAAAAGTCCATCTGCCTTTGTTCTTCTGTCCGAACATATTAATATTATTGGAATATCTTCACCTGTAGATTTATATGCTTCATCACTAATATTATCTAATTTATCAAAAATAAATTTGTCTATTGTATCATAATTATTATTTGAAATTGGTTCTAAATCTTCTCCAATTACTACTGCATCATATGTTTTATCTTTTTGTAATTCTTTTATTATTGCATTAAAGTAATATACATTTTTACTTGTTATTATTTCCTTATATTTTTCTTGGTACTTCTTAATTATAGAAGATGATATATTATCATTACTTACTGCAAATAAAACTTTCATTTGTTAACCCCTCCAACCTTTTACTACTATAGCAAAAATAAGTGGTAGCACTTGGCATATAATAAGCATTGTTACTATGCCAATCATAACTCCAAAACCTTTGTCTCTAACATCTAACTTTCTAATTCCTATTACATATTGATAAATTGCTGCTATTGCAATTCCTAAAAAGGCTACTGGAATACTATATACCCTTACTTTATCTAGTATATATGCAACTAGTCCATATGTATTGCTTCCATATGCTTCGTTATAATCTTCAATTGATTGTAATTCTTTATCTTTTATTTCTACTAGTTGACTTTTTGTTTCTTGTGATATTATTTCATTTTCTACAGTAGTATTTGCAGCATATACAGAATTTATACCTATTATGCTTATTATAATTGCAAAAACTATAAGTACTTTTCTCATTAACTTTGCTCCCTTCTTTTATTCTATCATTTTATTTGAATTTTTCCACTGTTTCAATAATTTTACATATAATATATAATACACTAATCCGCTTAAAATAGCAAGTAAATTTTGTAACTTTGTTTATCAATTTAATATATATTTTAAGGCATTTTGCTTAAATATAATATCTATAATTTATTGTACAAATATGTCATCCATTTATATACTGCATTTGCCCAATTTTTATCAGTGGCATATCTTGTATTTACAGCTGTTAATGTTGCTCCTTCAAAATATGTACCTGTTGCAGTTTCTCCACCATATATAGGTGTTCCTGCTGGATTTAGATAATATTTAACAAATACACGTGCCACTAAGTCAATACCTTCTGAATATGATTGAAAGGTATATGCACTGCCTGACGGATCACTATCATATGCTCCATATCCAAATAAATTTTTCTTATTTTTTGAAATAGTTGATGTTCCCCAGCCACTTTCGTGTATACCAACTGCTGCTACAAATATACCATTTATATTATATTGTTGCTCTATGTAGTAAAAATAATCAGCATTATTTTTAAATACATCATTTACATCGTTAGAATCATTTTCAAATATTTGTCTAAATTGATCTAATGTTAATCCGCTTGGCCTATTTAAAAGCATGCTAAATCCTAAGTTTTGAGTTAGTTGCTCTTTGGTATATTGGATGTTATTTTCATCACCATCTCCTGTTCCATTAGGATCCACATATGCTAGACTCTCAGATTTTGCCCATCCTAAATAATTGTCATATGATACATAGTACCAATCGTTTTGTTTTGCCTTTAGCGTTACTTTATCACCTTTATTTATTGTTATTACTTTATCTGAATTTTCATCTGGATTTAGCTTAATTGCAAGAGTTGTAGATGTTGCTTGCAAAATATCTCCTACAACAGGTACATAATTATTTGAATATGCACCCGTACCAATTTGTACTATTTTATCTACTGATGCTTTTGTTATTCTTGAAGAAACTTGAGTTGATGAAACAAGTTCATCCCCTTCATATATATTTTTTAGTATAGCATTTTGTTTTCCATCTACGCCTTCTTGTAATACTTGCATTTTTCCTTTAGCAAGGGAACTATTTTCAATGTATTGTGTAGTAAATTCTACATCTGTTTCTTGTTCTTCTAGTACTTCAATTTTTTGTACTTTTGTATTATTCTCTACGATTTCTTCTATGTCTATTTTTTTAGTGTTATCTTGTGGCGTTATAGGTATTTCTATGGCAACAGTTTTTGTTTGTTCTGATGCATATGATACACTTTTAGTTAAATAAATACCAAAAATAATAGCTATAACTATTGCTACGGCTATTACTGTTACTAATATATATACCCACAATTTTGACTTTTTTACCATAATATTCACCTAATATTATTGTAATATTAAAGTCGCTTTTTGTCAATTATTGTCTTGAAATTGTAATAAAGTAACATTTTCTATTAAAGGCTATTGACAAAGCCCTAAAAATAGTGTATTATTATTTATGTATTAAAGTAGAAGTTGCATTCTCACCTTCACTATTAAGGAAAAGGTTAATTATATTTTATATAAACAAAAGCTTTTTTATTATGTTAAAATTATAAAAAGTTTGATTGTTTTTTATAAATATGTTTGAGAATGATTGGCTTTAATAACCAATCTTTTTATTTTGTTAAAATATGTTCACTATACGTATTTTAGATTAATAAAAAGATTCTTAAGTACAAGTAAAATTTTATTTTACTATTTTAGGAGGTGTTTTAATATAAAACAAGAATTACCAATCAATGAACAAATTAGAGCAAATGAAGTTCAGGTTATCGATGAAAAAGGCGTGAAACTTGGTACAATGCCATTAAGCAAAGCTTTAGACATTGCTTATGAAAGAAAATTAGATTTAGTTTTAGTTGCTCCAAATAATAATCCAAAAGTTTGTAGAATAATGAACTATGGAAAATACAAATTTGAGCAATCCAAAAAAGAAAAAGAAGCTAGAAAAAAGCAAAGAAGTTTTGAAATTAAAGAACTTAGAATTACACCTAATATTGATAAACACGATTTTGATTTTAAAGCTAAAAATGCTAGAAAATTCTTAGAAGATGGTAACAAAGTTAGAATTACTGTTAGATTTAGAGGTAGAGAGCTTAACTATGTAAAACAAGGCGAAGAAGTCTTAAATCAATTTATCGAAAATTTAAGCGATATAGCAGTAGCAGAAAAAAAGCCTATTCTAGAAGGAAAGAATTTGTTTATAATTTTAGCTAAAAAAAGCTAATTTATATATAACTATAATATAAGGAGGAATTTATTATGCCAAAGTTAAAAACTAATAAGGCAGCTGAAAAAAGATATAAATTTACAGCTACAGGTAAAGTAAAAAGGACTAAAGCTAATAGAAGACATCTATTAGGAAATAAAACAAATAGACAAAAGTCATCAGGAAGCGTTCAAAATGCTTATGTTGACAGCACTTCAAAAAATCATGTAAAAAAATTATTACCATATGGTAAATAGAATAAAGGAAGGTGAATAAAAAATGGCAAGAGTAAAAACAGCTATAATTACAAAGAAAAAACATAAAAAAGTATTAAAAAGAGCTAAAGGTTATTATGGAGCTAAACATTATAGATTTAGACAAGCTAAACAAGCAGTTATGAA
>CALXWN010000015.1:0-13826 GCA_944392415.1 uncultured Clostridia bacterium
TATTCTATCATCTGCTAAATTAAAAGTCAACAAAGTATGTTTTTTCGTTTCCGTAAATTTTATATTTTTTTCTAATTTATCTTTTTCTAGTTTCTAATTTATCTTTTTCTAGTTTCTAATTTATCTTTTTCTAGTTTCCTTGAAATTATGCTAAAAACATGCTATAATCTTTTCATAAATCGTTTTTTAATTAACCGTCAGCAATTGAGGAGGCAAAATATGATTAGCCACTTTCTTGTTTTGTTCATTGGCTTACTTATAGCTCTTTACCTCTGTATCCAAATTGACACTTTGGTAAACTTAAGGAGATTCTTTAAAAAATGTGATAAAACTATCGATTTGTTTGAACTGGCTTTAAAACTGGAGCGAGAGGCTAAAAGTCTCAAAAACGTAAATTCTTTCTATATAGAAGTTAATATAGAATTCAAAAAGATGCGGTTCAATACATTCAACGATTTTTACACTTATATAGAAAAATGTGCAAACGAAACTCTAGACTATTATGAAAAAGTAAAAGATTTGGATGATGATAACGACTCAATTTCTGTATGCAAAGATGCTATGATGGAAATAATAATGTTCATTAGAAAGAAACGTTGGTTGAAGCAATAATTTTTAGGGGATAGAAATGTCTACCCCCTTTTTAATTTGCATATTCATCTTCTGGATAAGGAGTAGCAAAATAATTAGCAAAAGGATAATCCATTCGATTCATATTTGCACTTACTTGCCTATCCATACTTTGCATCGGCGAACTTTGTATTTGCGAATTTTGCATAGTAGTTCTTTGCATTACAGGACCTTGATTCATTATAAGATTTCGGTTCATTACTGGGACATAACTATTATTCATTCCTAAGTTTTGACTAACAGGTACGCTAAAATTATTATCCACCACTGAACTTCTTCTTGTATTTCTTCTGTGTTCAAGTAGCCTTCTTATTATTAAAATCTTAATTAAATCTCTTAGTGTAGGATTTCCTATTCTTCTTGAATTTTGCATTGTGTTTGATACGGTATTTCTTGTAGTAGTATTATTTGACTGTGTAGATTGTCTTTGTGTATTTCCTGTTTGTGATGACTGAGCCATAGTATTATTAGTTTTTGAATTTGTTGTTCTTGAAGAATTAATCATATCATCTTCAATATTGTTATATATCTCCATAGTCATAGACTCAATTAAATTATCCGTTATTTCTCTATCATTATTTTCTTCTACTATTTTATTTACCATTGGCATTAATAAACAATAAATATCCGGATACATTTTTTGAATCCTTAATATCTCTTCTGACTCTTCCATATTTTGTTCTGTGTTTTCTCTCATCGAACTTTGAAAACTTCTTTGATTTGACATATTTGATTGGTTTGTCATATTCGACATGCTTGGTTGGTTCGGCATATTCATTTGACTTGACATATTCGTTTGAGTTTGCATACTCATTTGTCTTGAATTAATCATATTTGATGTATTCATAGGACTCGCACTCATTGAATTTGGTGTATTTACATTTCTAAAGTTAGATACACTTTGCATATTAGCAGGATTGACATATGTAGGAACATTCGTATATTCATTAGCATAGGAATTGCCTAATACACTTCTCATATAATCTTCATAACTTTGATAATTCATAAAAATAACCTCCTACACTATATTATGTAGGAGGTTTTGTATATGTGTTAAATTTCATTTACTAATTCTTTAAATTTATTTCCTCTTTCTTCAAAGTTTTTAAACATATCAAAACTTGCACTTGCTGGTGAAAATAATACCACTTCTCCCTCTATTGCTACTTCTTTAGCTTTTTTAATTGTTTCCTCTAATGTATTACATCTATATATAGGAATATTTTTTCCTTCTTTCTTTTCTTCTTCCAATACTGCATTTTGGATTTTTTCAGATGTCTGACCAACTAATATTAGTTTACTAACATTTTGAATTATAGGTTTTGCAATTGGTTCATAATCTAAATGTTTATCATATCCACCTGCAATAAGAACTATTTTCTCATCAAATGAATTTAATCCTGCAATTGTTCTACTTGGACTAGTTCCTATTGAATCATTGTACCATTCTACTCCATTAATTGTTCTTATATATTCTATTCTATGTTCAACACCCGGAAAATTTTCAATTATTTTGCGAGTAGTATCTTCATTACATAGTTCTAGAGTTGCGCTAATTGCTGCACATGCATTTTCACAATTATGCACTCCTCTTAGTTTCATATTTTCTTTTTTTACAAAATGTTTTCTAACACCATCTTCACAAACTTTTATGATATTATCATTTCTATCGAAAATAACTCCATCATCTAAAACTTCTCTACTACTAAAAAATCTTACTTTACCTTTTGCTTCTTTATAAAATTCTTTTGTTATTTCATTATCCTTATTTATAACTAATAACCCTTGCTCATTTTGATGTAAGAAAATATTTTTCTTACTATCTATATATTCTTGATAATCTTTATGTACATTTAGATGGTTTGGAGCAATATTTGTAACAACTGCGATTTGAGGGCTTATTTTCATATTCATAAGTTGGAAACTACTTAATTCTAGAACAACTATATCGTCTGGTTTCATATTTTCTATTTCAGTAAATAGTGGAGTTCCTATATTACCACCTAAAAAGCAATGATATCCATTTGCTTCTAATATTTTGTAAATCAAAGTAGTTGTAGTTGTTTTTCCATCACTTCCAGTAACTCCAACAACTTTGCATGGTGCAAGTTCAAGCACTTTTTCAATTTCAGATGTAAGTATTGTTCCTCTTTCTACTTCTTTTACTATTTCTTGAGTATCAGGTCTACAACTTGGAGCTCTAAAAATATAATCAAAGCCTATTAAATGTTCTAATGAGTTTTCGCCGAAATAATAGTTCATATTATAATTGTCAAGTTTAGTAATTATATCACTATCTATTTTTTCTTTATCTCGGTTATCAAAAGCTGTAACTTTTGCTCCATGATTATAAAAATAATCTATAAGTGGTTTATTGCTTACTCCAAGTCCAATTATTGCTATTTTCTTATTTTCAATTTCTTTATTAAATTTTACTAATTTTTCATTTATATATGTATCCATAATAAATTCATTTCCTTCCAAATTTATGCTATAAATTATAGCACCTATATTATTTTATTTCTTATTTTAATATTTGCTACTATTTTTCTATCAACTTCTTTATATATATTTCATATATTTTTTTAGCTGATTCATTTGCACCTATATCATTAGTTACATCTATTTTTACAGTCTTATTAGATATTTCATTAAATCCTGATTTTTCATGTAAAATATCTCTTTGAATTACAGTATTTCTTACTTCATCAATTGTGTATTTTTTACATAGCTGATTATACCTTCTTTTTACTCTTTCATCAAGTGAAGCGGTAATAAATATATGTAAATCCATTTCAGGGTAAATCTTAACTAAATCTCTTGCAGAAACTATTAAATTGTATTTTTTACTATATTCATCTACTATGTGATATGCAAAAGTAAATAATTTACTATTATCTGCCATATTTGCCATTTTAGAAACGCCAATTGAATTTTGCATACTTTTCATAGTATCATCACTTACTTTATTTCCATTAATATAAATAACTGTTTTTCTATCTTCTATTTTAAACTCAACATTTAACTTTTTTAATAACTCAAATGGAGTTAAATTAGGTACATCATTTAATTTTGACATATCTATATTACTTTGATGAAGTGCTTCTACTAATCCTCTATATATTTTACTTCCATCTATAAAAATACTATTGGGTACAAAATTTAAAAGTTCATTACAAATAGAAGTCTTACCTGCCCCTACCATTCCTTCTATTCCAATTACTATATTTTTCATAATTATTCTCCCTAATTATATTTATAATTATAAATTTGCAAGATGATTATAACATTAATAAGAATATAAGTAAAGATAACTTTTTACTTATATTCTTAATTATATTTTAACTTTAAATATTTTCTATTTTCTTTTTTATATATTTACTTAATTTTGAATCTAATCTAAAATCCGCTTCAAAATAATTATCTATAATTTTCTCATTATTAATTTCATTATAAATATCTTTTGATTGATTGTTTGATGAAATAAATATATTTATTCCACCTATATTATGAATATATTCAAAAGCAAATCTATCAGTTAGACCATCTCCCATATATATAATTTTATTAGTATTATTATTTAAAGTTTGAATTTTCTTTATTGTATTTACTTTATCCTCATCAGTAAGAAGTGTATTTATATCTAATAAATTGCTATTTACTTTTTTTAGTGTTACTCCGAAAATTCCATCTACAAATTTGCTTATTTTTGTATGTTCAATATAATCTTTTATTCCAGATGTTACAATATAATGTTTGGCTCCTGTATTTTTATATTGAAATTTATTAAAATACTCTATTACTCCACTATTAAACGTAACACTATCTGCTTTTAAGCAAATATTATTAATATTCATTTCTATATTATTTTCTTTTAATATATCTTTATAGCATGTATAGTAAGCTTCATATAATCCTATTTTTTCATTTTTTATAACTTCAATAATTCTCTTCTTTAATTTATTATCATCATAACCGCACTTTTTTATAATCTCATACTTAGGCATTGAATAAGGTGTAAGAGTTCCATCAAAATCATATATTATTATCATATTTTCTCCTTTTTTTATAATATAACATATATAAATATATTTCTCAATATTTATTTTTTACCTTTTAAATAAGCTTTAAATATTTTTTATTTACTCTTTGCATTCAAATTGCATTATTATCCACTTAATAACTTGCTCCTTAATTATCATATATTCTTCTTTTTCAAATTGCATATTTGCAATACAAAATCTTCTATTTGCAATATGTGAGCAAAACATACATTCATATAATGAATTACAATCTTGAATAAAAAGTGAATTACTAATTTTAGATGAACAAATAACATTATAACTATTAGAACAACTATTAGAATCATCTACTCTAATTGAATAATTACAATTAGAACTTCTTTGACAAGCAATTATATATTCAGAATCTGCACACCCATCTGAAAAAATTGCATTTTTGCACTTTCTTAAATCTTGACTTCTATAAATATTTTCAGAGTTATAAATAGTATCACTTTTAGAAACATTATTACTATCATAAACTCTTTCTGTAGTAGTATAATTTATTGTATCCCAATACTTAAAAATATCATCTAATGATTTAATATCTTTCTTACTTCTCATCCAACCTTTATATTCATCATATTTTTTCATATTATCTTGGCTAATATATTTATTTGAATTAACAGATGATGCCCAAGTATCTTTACCTGTAACAGCATCTATTACTTTGTTAGGAAGTCTTATATCAAATGCAAATTCATTTAATAAATCTTCTATTG
This sequence comes from uncultured Clostridia bacterium, assembly GCA_944392415.1. Classification (GTDB taxonomy): domain Bacteria; phylum Bacillota; class Clostridia; order TANB77; family CAG-508; genus CAG-793. The sequence continues at coordinate 5,414 of CALXWN010000015.1, forward strand.
TTAAATTACAATTTATATTAAATATTTCTTTAAAAATTTCATCAATTATATATTTACACTGTTTATCATTCATTATTTTGCTCCTTTTAATTTATTCTTTTCCTTGAAGCAGATTGCTTTTTCATTAAATCTTTAAGAGTCTTTTTTGTTGTAATATTAAATTCTTGTTTTACATCAATCTCTTTTATATTTCTATTTATTAGTTTTTCTCTTTTTTGAATAATTCTAGGACAAGGAACTAAATCCATTGTTCTTCCTTTAAATGCTGAATATAATTTTCCGTCTTTTCCTACTCTTGCTATGCATTCTCTATCCTCAAGTTCCATTAAAATCTTTACCCTATTTATATGGGAATTATTAACGGCTACTTCCATTTTTATATTATTTTCAATTAAGCTAGCATCCATTCTAGATACTCTAAATATAAAATAATTTACAACGTTTGTAAAAATAGCTTTTTGTAAATCAGTATTTATTTGTTCAAAATATTGATTAGCAAGTATCAATGATAAATTATATTTTCTAGCTTCTGACAAAAATCTATTAATAATATTATTTTGAATAATAGATACTTCGTCTATTACTAAAATTATATGCTCTTTAAAGCTATGAGCTTGAATTAATTGCATAATAGATTGCATAGTAAAACCTGATATTGTTTTTGTTAGATTTAATCCTAGTGATGTTTGGTCTAAAGATAATATTGTAATAAAATTATTATCTATTACATCTTTAAAATCATTTAGCTTAGAACTATTGTTAAATGCAGGTAAAAATTGCATTTCATCTATAAAAGATATGATTGGAGATATTGCTTCTTGATATGATTTAGTTTTAAGTTCATTAAAATCCACTTTAAAAAATTCTGTTATATTTATAGGCAAAATATTTTCATTTTCTCTTAAAACTTTATTTCTATATTCAATCTCAATAAGTAATTTTCGTAAATTAATTAAGTTAAAACTACTTATACAAAGCAATAAAAATATTGAATATCTTAAAACTCTCTCCAGTTTTGAATTAAATTTATCTTTTATTACATTTTTAAATATCTCTATTATTGATTCAGTAGAAGATATTAGATTATCTGCACGATTAACAAATAAATTAATACTATCTTCATCAGTTTTAAAATCCAATACTTTGCAATCATTTAGTCCCCCTATATCTTCTTCTATTGAAGAGTGAGGATCAATTACAATAAATTTATATTTAATTTTATTTAGACTATCTAAATATAGATTTTTTATTAAAAGGCTTACTAGTTTTGACTTACCCGTTCCACTCGCTCCAATTACCAATGAATGTTTTGAAAAATCAAAATCATTATGTTTTAGATACATATCTTCTTGCAAATATGGAAAAACACTTGCTTTTACTAAAGCTCTTTTACTATCTGTTTTTAATAAATTAAGTACTTTATTTACTTCTAAGTATTTAGATAAATTTTTTTGATAAAAAAATCTATTATGTATTGAAAAGTCTATACTAATAAAATCATAAATACTAGAATTCCCAAATACCTTTTTCTTAATTACTTTATCATTTATACTTTTAAGATAAAATTTAGTTGTTGATAAATAATTGTTATATCTATGAGGAAAAAATGTAATTTCAACTTTATAAAGTTTTATTCCTTTGCTTGCCTCAAATCTATCATATATATCTAATATTGTTTTATATTTATCTAATAATAAATATGGCATACCGAATTTTACTTTTAAAATTGATTTTTTTATTTTCTAATTTTTTAAACAAGAAATTTCCTTCTTCTCCAATTATTGGTGGTATAATATTTTTACTTTTTATAAAATACCTTATATAATTTTTATCTATAGCTATAATTAATTTCCAAGGAATAAATAATCCATTAATTGTAGATATTTTATTTATTATTCTTAGCCATTCTTCTCCTTTTACATAATCAGATGTAAGAAATATTTCAAATAAATTTTTATGCATTTTAAAGTTACCTCTTAATAATATCTTAGCATATAAAAATAAAGAAAGACTGACATTTTTATTTCAAAAAAAGTCAGTCTTAATTTTATTTAATCTTCAATTGGTATTAAAAAATCTGTTATATTATCATGATAATATTCTATTTCGGGTAAAGTAGTAAAATTATATTTCGAATTAGGTAAAAAGTCTTTATAAAAAGTATCAGATGCATTTTGAATATCTTTTGCATTTTGTGAATTTATTCTAAACTCGATCCATTTACTTTTAGGTATAATTTGCTTTTTCATTCCTTTAATATATTTATCATATAAAACCCAATAGCTTTTTACATACATTCTTGCTTTATCTTTGTAAAAAACTAAACCATAAGTAGGATCTCCATATTTCTTAGATGTTTCTTTATAAAATAGAGGTGCATCATGCTTTATTTTATCATTATCAGTATTAATATATGTGCCATATAACGTAAGTTCATCCTTTTTTACTATTTTATAATCAATGTTTTTATTATATTCATGATTTTCATCAAAATGAAGTCTAGTATACATTTTCAACTTTTCTGGATTTGTTTTCACTTTGCTAGGTTTTATTCCATGAAACTTTTCAAAAGCTCTAGAAAATGAAGTAGGATTATTATATTGATATTTTATTGCAACTTCAATTATTTTTTCTTTTCCTAAATAAATATCTTCTCCTGCATTAGATAGTCTTCTATTTCTTATATATTCTGAAAAAGAAACATCTGCTATCATCATAAATACTTTTTGAAATGTATATTCATTTATTCCAATCATACTTGCCACTTTTTTGTAATCTATATTTTCTTCTAAATGCTTTTCAGTATAATCTATTATTTTATTTAATTCTTTATATATATTCATTTTCTCTCCATTATAGCCTTATCTATCATATTTTTCTAACTTTTCATAATACTTTTTTAAGAAATTCCATGGTCCAACTTTTTCAGTTATTCCATCATAGTTATTATTAATTCTTTTTAGAATATCTTCTTTAGAAAACCACTTAATATCTGAAACTTCTTCTTTTTGCAAAATTATATCTTTAATATCTATATCTTTAGTTACAATGTAACATTCATTAAAATGATTGTTAATTATATTACCTTTAATGTTAGTAGATGTTGAACCGACTAAATAATGTATTTCATCATTAGTAATTTCTATTCCTAATTCTTCTTTTATTTCTCTTTTTAATGCGTCTATTCCAAATTCACCAGCTAAAACATGTCCTCCTGCAGTAACATCCCAAAGATTAGGCCAAAGCTTTTTTAGATTACTTCTTTTTTGAAGTAATACATCTTTATTTTTATTAAATATAAACGCATATACTGCTCTATGCCACAAACCTTTAGTATGACATTCTTCTCTTGATGCAATTTTTGATGTAAATTCACCATTTTCATTTAAGACATCAAATTCTTCCATTACTTTCTCCCTACTTTTCTAAATATTTTTTTAAAAATTTTCCTGTATAACTTCTCTCATTTTGGCAAATCTTTTCCGGTGTTCCAACAGCAATAATTTCTCCACCTTTGTCTCCACCTTCTGGACCTAAGTCAATTATATAATCTGCTGTTTTTATTAAATCTAAATTATGCTCAATTACTATTACAGTATTTCCTGTATCAACTAATCTTTGTAAAATATCTACTAATCTGTGTACATCATCAATATGAAGACCTGTTGTAGGTTCATCTAAGATATATAAAGTTTTACCTGTTGCTCTTTTTGAAAGCTCTGTTGCAAGTTTAATACGTTGAGCCTCACCACCAGATAAAGTTGTAGATGGTTGACCTAATTTAATATATCCTAAACCTACATCATATAATGTTTGTATTTTTTGTTTAATTCTAGGTATATTTTCAAAAAATTGTAAAGCCTCTTCAACAGTCATATCAAGTACATCAGATATACTTTTTCCTTTATATTTAACTTCAAGAGTTTCTTTATTATATCTTTTTCCTTTACATACTTCACAAGGAACATATACATCAGACAAGAAATTCATTTCTATTTTAATTATTCCATCACCTGAACAAGCTTCACATCTTCCTCCGGGAACATTAAAGCTAAATCTACCTTTATCATATCCACGCATTTTCGCTTCATTTGTAGTTGCAAATATTTCTCTAATAAAATCAAATACACCTGTGTATGTTGCTGGATTTGAACGTGGAGTTCTACCTATTGGAGATTGGTCAATATTGATTATTTTATCAATATTATGAAGTCCTTTTACCTCTTTACAGCTTCCCACTTTTTCATTTGATTTATTTAAAGCCCTATTAATATTTTTATACAAAACTTCATTTATTAAAGTACTCTTTCCTGAACCTGAAACACCTGTTACGCAAATGAATTCTCCAAGTGGAAATTTAACGCTTATATTTTTTAAGTTATGCTCTTTTGCTCCCACAACCTCAATAGATTTACCATTAGATTTTCTTCTCTTTTTAGGTACTAGAATTTGTTTTCTTCCAGATAAATATTGACCTGTTATTGAATCAGGAACTTTAGCAATTTCTTCAGCTGTGCCTTGAGCCATAACATTTCCGCCGTGTACACCTGCATAAGGACCAATGTCTATTACTTGGTCTGCGGCATACATTGTATCAGTATCATGCTCAACAACTATAACTGAGTTTCCTAAATCTCTAAGTTTTTTTAGTGTAGCAATTAATTTATCATTATCTCTTTGATGTAAACCTATACTTGGCTCATCAAGTATATACATAACTCCTGTTAATCCTGAACCGATTTGAGTAGCAAGCCTAATTCTTTGAGCTTCACCACCAGATAAAGTCGCTGCACTTCTAGATAATGTTAAATAGTCAAGTCCAACATCAATTAAGAATTGTAAACGTTTATCTAATTCTTTTAAAATTTGGTCAGCAATCATGCTGTCTTTCTCACTTAAAGTTAAACTATTTAAATATTCTTTAATGTGGAAAATTGACATGTCTGTAAGTTCATTAATATTCTTGCTTCCAACTCTCACAGATAAACTTTCTTTTTTTAGTCTTGCACCATGACAATCAGGACACTCCATATTGCTCATATACATTTCATAGAATTGCATCATGCCTTGAGACTTTGTTTCTCTATGACGTCTCTCAAGTGTTGGAATTACACCCTCAAATGGTACTTTGTTTCTTCTAACACCGAAAGCTGTTTCATATTCAAACTCTATTTCTTCATCACCTGTACCGTAAAGAATCTTATCTAAGAAATCTCTTGGTAAATCTTTGATTGGCTTTGAAATATCTACTCCATAATGTCTTCCAATTGCTTCAAAATACATTTTAGCAATTGTATCTCCTTTTTTCATAGTGCTTGCGCCAAAAGCTTTTACGCCATTGTATAAAGTAAGATTTTTATCAGGTATAATTAAATCTTCGTCCATTTTCATTAAATAACCAATACCTGTACAAGTTGGACATGCTCCAACAGGGTTATTGAATGAAAACATTCTTGGAGATAGTTCTTCAAAACTTATACCACAATCAGGGCAGGCATAATTACCGCTAAATAATAGCTCCTTTTTGCCCGGTATATCTACTGTAACCAAGTTATTCGCATATTTCATAGCAGTTTCAACTGATTCAGTAAGTCTTGCCCTAATGTCTGATTTAATTACTAATCTATCAATAATTATATCTATATTATGCTTTTTCTTTCTATCTATTTCAATATCATCTGTAAGCTCCACTGTGTTTCCATCAACTCTAGCACGCACAAATCCCTCTTTTGCAAAATCCTCAAGAAGCTTTTTATATTCACCTTTTCTGCCTCTGATAACTGGTGCTAGAATTTGAATTCTAGTACCTTCATCAAGTTCCAAAACACTATCTACAATTTGGTCAACAGTTTGCTTTTCTATTTTTTTACCACATTTAGGACAATATGGCACACCTATTCTAGCATAAAGTAAACGAATATAGTCATATATTTCAGTAACAGTACCAACTGTTGAACGTGGGTTTTTAGATGTAGTTTTTTGGTCTATTGATATTGCAGGAGATAATCCATCTATTGATTCAACATTTGGTTTATCCATTATTCCTAAGAATTGTCTAGCATAAGAAGATAAACTTTCTACATATCTTCTTTGACCTTCTGCATAAAGTGTATCAAATGCTAAGGATGATTTTCCTGAACCAGATAAACCTGTGATAACTACTAATTTATTTTTTGGTATTTCTAAGCTTATGTTTTTTAAGTTATGTTCTTTTGCTCCCTTTATTACTATGTTATCGTTCATTTTGCATTATTCCTTTCAGTTTTGCATTTTAAGCATTGTTTTAAATTATTAATCAATTTTTGTCGCAATTCACAAGCAAAATTCTTTTCTTAATGCTTCAATATACATTTCTCCGCATTTATATAAATATAAGCTGTGAATAGTAACTAATTTTTCACTTAAAGTAGCATTTGAAATGCCACATACATAATACCACAAAATTTAGTTTTATACAATGGAAAAAGTTAGATTTTGTATTCAAAAAAATCCCCATTTACATTATGTTGATTTCAATGTATAATATAATTATACTCTGCAGAAAGGAGTATGCTTAATGAACGCAATAATTCACATCATTCTTTTGTTTGGGGCGATTTTGTTCATTTTGCACGTAATTGTTGGAATTTCACTACTATTGCTTGCAGATAATAATCCCAAAATCGACGAAAAGCGGAAAGAACTCCAAAAGAAGGCTTGGAACAGTAAAATGTTTCAAATAGTGTATATGTTGATTGCCATATACATGGCAATTTGGGTTATTTATGTGGTTGTTCGTTAAACACACTAAACGGCAAAGGCAGTCCTGATATATCAGGGCTGCCTTTGCCGTTTAATTTAAATTCTCAATTCAATATATTAGTCATTTTTTAATATTCTCCAATATCCAGTCTTTTTTGAACCTACTCTTATAATGTATCCATCTTTCTTTAACATATCAATATTCCTTTTTAAGGTTCGTAAGGACATTCCTGTTTTTTCAGATAATTCTTTTTGAGTAATATTATTTTTATTTTTTAGTTCATTTAGTATCAAATTTAAAGTGCCATTTAAAGTGCCATTTAAAGTGCCATTTAAAGTGCCATTTGCTAAATTAATTAAATCTTTTTCATCTAATTTTTCATCTCTTAATAATGGAATAGTCACCCTAAACATCTCTTTATCTTCAAAAATAGGCGGTTTTCCTGAATATAAATATGAATTCTTTGTAATTTTTATAAATCCACTACCCAACTCATCTGCATAGCCTATTTCTCTAAAGAATTTTGCTATTGTTGGGTTTTTTGCAAATGGTGTATAATTTTTTATAGTAAGAATTCCATTTGTTCTAAATGAATTTGGGTTTTCACATATTAGTTTGTCTTTATAAATAATTACTCTACTTGTATGACCATCTGTTATATCTCTATGCATAAGAGTATTCAAAACAATTTCACGAGCCATAACATTCCTTGGACTCACTCTTCTTGCATTTTCATCAAGTGCAAACCTGTCCATTGTATATTTTGCAATAAAATCAATTAATCTATCATACATATCTATTAAATTGGTTTCTACAAAATCCCTATCATCGTATCTATCCAAATCATCTACTCTATATAAAGCGTCTGTTCTACAATATGGATTAATATTTGCAATCAAATCGTCTTTTCCAAATAGCATAACTCCGGCAAGTGTAACACCTTGTTTACCAGTCTCTTCGTCTACTTTATATAATCCCGCACTTTTTAGTAATTCTAAATCTGTCATATCCATCCAAATATGTCTTTTATTTACATTTGAATCAGCTAATTTTCTTGCTTTTTCAATTAAATCATGTCTTAAATCTTCTTCTACTGAAACATATGGATAAACTCTATCTTCATCAAATATTTTTCGTTTTCTATTGTGAATACTTGCAATTAATGGAATATTATTAGATATATCAAAATCACCTTCATAATTGCGAACGAAAACTTTTCCCTTACACTTATGAATTTCTGTTGATTCTTCAATATGTGTATATAAAAGTATTTTTCCATCTATTCTTATTTCATGCAATTCTGATAAAATAGTTGGATTTATAACTTCTTTATTATTGCATTGTGCTGTATAGTCCTTTTTGATTTTCTCTATTAATTCCTCTTTTATTCCAATAATTTCTTTTTTATCATTTACTCCTAAAATGATATATCCTCCTGTAGTATTTAAAAATGAGCAAACAGACTCAAATACACTTTTCGGTAATCCATTTGTAGCTTCTTTTAATTCAGCATTAACATTTTCGCCTAATAAAATAATATTTTCAATATTTTCTTCCATAAAGGCTTGTCTCCTTATTCTGTTTCTATTTTGAAATTATAATATCACAAAATCTGTTTTTATACAATGAAAAATGTTAGATTTTTGTATTTTTTCAAATGTCTGTTTGACA
>CALXWN010000016.1:0-13712 GCA_944392415.1 uncultured Clostridia bacterium
TTTTTTGATTTTTATACATAATTAGATATCATATTTTCTTGATTTGATAAATGCGAAAGCACCTACAGCTATTGTAATAACTGCTATACCTGCTATAATGTAAACATCTGTCTCACCAGTTTGTGGGATATCTTTTTCTGCGTCATTAATTTGATTAACGCTAACAAGGTTTTCTTTTTCTTGTGCATTGTTTACTGGTGCAGCATTTGTATTTAACAAATTAGTATTTAGATTGTTTGTACTATTTGTGTTGTTTGTTCCATTTTGATTTGGATTTGTTATTGTAATACTTGCTGCGTTTGCTCTTAGCATTGTAAAAAATAAAACTACAAAAATCATAACTATTGAAATTGCAACATACTTCATTGAATTTTTCATAGTATTCATCCTTTCTTCTTTTGACTCTAATTTTATTATTTGTGTTTTTCAACAAATTATAGCAAGAAAATTATTACATTTTCTAAACTAATACTATTATAAAACTTTTTTTATTATCTCGTCAACATTTTTTGAAAATTTTGTCGAATTTTTATTTTTAATTTTCATTATTAACAAGATTGTTTTCTTCTTGCTCTACGTTTCTATTTATGCCAAATATTGTTTTATAAGGCACAGTTTCATCTCTTCCCATGTATATATAATCATAATACCATATTGCTAAATTGAATGCAATTATTAAAACTGTTGAAGCAATATACAAAAATTTATTATTTTTTAAACACCTTATAAAATATGGAAACATTACAATTTGGAATATGCTAAAATAATATGATATTCTCTCTCCCCATGTAGAAGTTAAATATCCAAGCAATAGCAATATACATCCTATTACAGTCATACTATATAATAAGTTCATTTGTTTATCTTTTGTTATTTTTTTCATAACAAAGAAAAATGGTATTATAACAGGGATTATTCTTATAAAATATGCTATAGAAAGTTGTGCATCTCCTTCTTTATCAAAATACATTGAATAGTAATATAGTTTTTCACTTTTTGCCATAATTTGACCTATAAATTCAAAATTTAATATTACTGCAATTAAAACTATATATGATGCTATGCTCAAAAATTTGTATTTTGGATTTGCATACATTTCTTTTACAAATGGAATTATTAGCATTATTAGTGATGTTCTTTGGAATAATCCTGCTATCAGCACACATGCAATGTATTTTATGCATTGTATTATAATATATTTTTTATGCTCTTTTCCTTCTTCTTTGAAATCTAAATATGTAAATCCAAAGAATATAATTGCTACTGACATCATTTGTCTTACTAAATTGAATGATTTTTGATAAAATATTACCATAAACATGAAAAATCCAAGTGGAACACTTATTTTTTCTTTGTAATGTAATAGTCCAAAATATATTGGTGTAATTGTTATTAATGATGCTGTAAACATTAATACATTATAATTTCCTCCAAGCCATATAATTAGTTTATTTAAAAGAACATATCCTATTTCAAATTCTCTTAATCTATATGTTATTTCTCCTGATACTATTTCATCAAAAAATTTCTTATATGTCCCTACATTATCTGTGCCTACATTATACCTTATTCCGGCAATAATTGCTGGAAATAATATTGCAACTGCTCTTGCAATATATATTATTAACTTATTATCTGTTTTTTCTTCTATTTTTATACTTGCATATACTAATGCAGTCGATATGGCTATTATAATTATATATGGTATCATTTTTCTCACCTTTTATTTAATATTTTTACTTTTATAATTGTATGCTTTCATGATACTGCTTTTTATCTTATTTTTTTACTCTTAAGATTATTGGTCTATATATTCTTCTTCCAAGAAAAGATAAGAGCATCATGCATTTTGGTTTTTTATTGACTTTTTTATTTTTTATAATTGATATTCTATATTTTTTTATATTATTTTTTATAGTTTTGTCATATTCTTTATATTTGCCTACAGGTACTTTTTTCCATAAAGATAAATTTAAGTATGTAACCATATATTCCGCTGATGGAATGAGCGTAGGATAATTTTGAGTTATGTCTTGCAGAATTTTTTGAGTGTATTCTAATATAGCTTCTACATCTTCTTTTTTCATTTCATTGTGAACTATACTACCTTGTCTAATTAAATAGTTATATTTTTCTTTTGGAATATAAATAACGTTTTTGCTTTTTAAAAAGAGTTTATAAATAGTTGCTAAGTCTTCATAATTTTTTCCTACTGGAAATTTTATATTATTCCATAAATTTTTTTTATATAGCTTTCCCCATGGGCTGTGTCTAAAAAAGTTATAATAAAATAAATTTTCTACCGCTTCTATATTATTAAATTCTTTTACTTTATTTATGCCAAATGTTTTAAAATTTTTGCTACCTGTTTTTTCTATTATGTTATAACAATTGCATACTGCAATATCTGCTTCATACTTCTTTAGATTTGTATACAATGTTTCTACATAATCTTTTTCTACATAATCATCACTATCCACAAAAGTTACATAATTTCCAGTAGCATTTTCTAAAGCCTTATTTCTTGCATCCGCTACTCCATTATTTTTAATTGAAATTATTTTTATTCTTTTATCTTGTTTTGAATATTCTTTTATAATTTCTAGAGAATTGTCTGTTGAACCATCTTCTATTAATACTATTTCTATGTTTTCATATGTTTGATTTACTATACTATCTAAGCATTTTTCTATATATTTTTCTGCATTATAAATTGGCACTAATACACTTATCTTTTCCAATTTTAAATCCTCTCTTTTATTAAAATTTTACTAATATGTGAAAGAATATATATTGAAGCTTAAGCAAATTATTTAAGCTGTGAATTGTAACATTTAAATTTTATATATTTAACATGTCACCCAATTTTTGATCCCAGTTATCAATGTAGCTTGTACTTGTGCATCCAGCTGGAGTAAAGGTTAATTCTCCAAATATTACTTTGCCATTGTAATTATAAAAATCTACTCTAACAAATTTAAATGGTTTTGATAATTTTTTTGCATATTCATACATTTCATTTATATTAGCTGGTTTTTCTATTACATATTCATTTGATAATTCTTTACTGTCTTTATTTATTTTTAACAAGTTCCAGTCTTGGTCAAAAAAGAATTTTTTTGGTTTTCCTAAGTTTCTACCAATGCAAACTAAGCATATTGTTGGTTTTCCATTAAAACAATATATTTTATAGTCTTCTATACTATTTTCATCTTTTGATTTCAAATATTTTTCGCATATTATTTTTTTGTCTACATTTTTGTATTGCATTTCTGCAACATATTTCCAATAATCTGTTTTTAACCATTTATTTAATTTCTTTTTTGTTTTTTCTATATTAAGTTGAGATTTATCCTCACAAATTATGTTAAATCCTGATGCATGATTGCATTTTAATACAAATTGATTTGGAAACTTACTAAAGTCTATTTCATTAGCATTATTATAAACACCTAGCAAATCATTTAATGTGTTTTCTAGTCCACATTCTTTTACATATTCTCTTACTTTGTATTTATCTGAACATTTAGTTATTAATTCATTATGTTCATATTCGTTTAGTTTAAGATACATAAGCTTTTCATTAAATGTTTGTGGATTTTTCAAGTTTATTTTTTTCTTAAATTTTGAAAAATAATAAATTTGACTTGTCAAAGTTGGTGATATATTTGAAATAACCGCCATTAAACTTCTGTAAATGTCTCTAAGTTTTTCTGTAATCATAAATTTTCTCCCACAATATTTTTAGATTTATATTTTGCTTTTATTTGCAATTTTTAACTATAGTAATTTATCAATTTTAATTTATAACTATAATAATTTATCAATAGAGTTTTCTATTGCAGTAATTAGTCCATCATTATTTTCTTTCCACTTTTTTGGTTTATACTCATCTATATGTTCTATTGCATTATAAAGATTGTCCATGTCTTTTACAACTGGAATATCAAATTTTTGACCAAATACGTTAGCAAGTTCCATTTGATGATTATCTACATGTTCACCATATTCTTTTAGCCTAGGTATTATAATTATTTTCTTTTGCTTTTTTAGTGAATTTATTATGCTTCCTGTACCACTATGTGTAATTATAATATCTGCTTCATCTGTTATTTTGTCTATTTCGTCTTGAGGTTTTAATTTAAAAGTTTTAAAGTTTTTTGGTTCATATTCACTATACACACATTGAACCTGTATATTTTCTTTATTTATTTTTCCATTTTCTATTAGTTTATCTATTTCTTTTAATACCCTATCAAATTGAAATCTCTGTGTTCCTAGTGTTATAAATAACATCAATATATTCCCCCATTATATTTTGCTTTAGGGTATAGCTTTTTCATTTCTTCCCATTGTACATAAAATTCATCTGCAAATTTGTATACTATTTTTCCCGTTATTGTTTTGCTATTTATTTTTGCAAATGATTCTATATAAATTACTTTTCCACCAAATATTTTTACAAATAAGCACACAAATGTAGTTGCTCCAGCACCTGTGCTAATTACTACATCAGGATTTTTTGCAAAAATTATAATAAATGCTTTTATAATATTATATAAAAATTCAAAAATAAAACCTACATTTTTTCGTTCTTGTTGTATTAAATAATTCATTTTATATTTATTGCTATATCCTTTTGATATTTCATTTTTTTCTGTAAATATAAATGTATTGTATTGATTTGTGGCTTTAAATAATTGCTTTAGTTGCATAAAGTGTCCACCTGATGAAGATGTTAGACAAACCTTTATATTTTTACGCTTTATTTTTTTGTAAATTTTATCTAATGAATTTATATAATTATCTAGGTTAAATTTATTATATATAGTTTTATATGCATTTTTCGATATTTTTTGTCTTAGTTTTTCATCATTTAATAATTGCTTTATTGTTTTGGCTATTTCTTTACTATCCCCTGGTTTAATCAAAATCCCATTTTCTTCATTCTGTATTATTTCTGGTATTCCTCCTACATCAGTTGTTATAACTGGCAATGAATAACTCATTGCTTCTAAAACGGACATCGGCATTCCTTCATCATATGAAGGAAGTATGTAAAAATCCGAAGATTTTAAATATTCTTCTTTTTGTTTATTATCTATCCATCCTAAAACTTCAATTCTATCTTCAATATTTTCTTTTTTAATTATATCTTTAGCCTTTTGGATTTCTCCATCGCCTGCCATTAGGATTTTTAGCGTAATTCCTTCATTTTTCAGTGCTTTTACGGCTTCAATTAAATCATAAGCTCCTTTTCTTTTGCCTATTCTTCCTAAGAATAGCCCTGTTGGAACTTTATTTAAGTCGTTTCTGTCTATTTTATTTGGAACATTTACTGAATTGTATAACACAGCTATTTTATTTTCATCAACAATCGTTTTAAAAAATTCTTTCCAGCTTTCTGATAAAACTATAACTTTTTCAGTTTTAGCAAAAGTCTTTTTTATGTATTCTTTTTTACTTTCTTTTACACTATCGTAAAACTTTTCAAAACACGCTCCATGACAATGTAGTACTACTTTTATGTGTAGCATTTTACATAATGAAATAATAATAGATTTTCTATAAAAGCTTCCATAAGAAGCCATATGAATATGAACTAATTCTACTCTATAAATTAATTTATAAAAAATAATTCTAAAAATTGAAGCAAAAAATAAAAGGAATTTTATTCCATATACATATGTTGGTATATGAATTATATTGTATTTTTTTGAAAGTGGTGAATTTATAATAGATTCCATTACAGTCACCATTCCACCCTTGTCTTTGAGTGAAGGGCCTACTTGTAAAATTACTTTTTTCTTTGAATGTTTTATTCTTTTTAATATATATATAATTACTAGTATTAATAGTATTGCAATTATTATAGTTATCATGTTTACTCCTAATCATTAAGTTAGCTCTAAAGAATTATATACTTTTTATATTGATAAATCAATACTTCGATGCACTAATTTGATATCTTTTAAGAAAAAATTAGAGCTTTCTTCATCGAAAGCTCTTTTTGACTATTCTTCGAATTTTCTACAAATATTCTATTGGCACTATGTAATTTTTCTCATCTAAAGCATGTATATCTTTGCTTAGAGAAATTACAATACCATTTGGTGAATTCATTTCAAATTTATTTACTACATCAAAGTTTTTGATTGCGTCTTTTCCCGGATTAGCACTTTTTTTAATTTCAACAGGGTAAATATTATTTTGGTCTATTATTAATAAGTCAATTTCTTTTTGGTTATTATCTCTGTAATAATATAAGTGCAATCTAGTATCTCTACCATTATTGTTATAAGATTTTATTATTTCTGACACAACATATGTTTCAAAAATAGCACCAGCGTATGCACTTCTTTCCAATGTTCTTGCGTCTAAATATCCAGCTAAATAACAAGCTAGTCCTGTATCCATAAAATATATTTTTGGTCTTTTTACAGCTCGGCTCGTCGTATTATTTGAATATGGCCCAAGAATATATACTAAAAATGTATTTTTTAATATAGATAACCATTCATCTACTGTTTTTGCATCTATTCCTACATCATTAGCTATTTCACTTGCATTATACTCCTGAGCCGTTCTAGCAGCAACTGCTGAAATAAATTTTAAAAATTTTATTTCATCTTTTACATTTATTAATTTTCTAATATCTCTTTCTATATATGTTTTAATATATGATGAATAAAAGTTTTCTAAATCGTTTTCTTGCCCATTATACAATGCCGGATAACTTCCTTTTAATATTCTATCAAAAACTTTTTCTAATATTTCATATGGCAATTTTTCTTTTTGCTTTATTAAGTTTATATCTGGAATAAAGCATTCTTCGCTTTTTCCGTAAATTTCTCTAGTAGATAAAGTGTTTAGCTCTAAAATTCCAATTCTACCCGCAAGTGATTCTGAAGCTTCTTTCATAGTTTGAAAAACTTGTGAGCCTGTTAAATAATACATGGTTCCTGTTTGCTTACCATCTCCAAACATTTCATTTTTTCTTGCTTCATCTACTTTTATTTTTATATATGATAATAAATTTGGAGCATATTGAAATTCATCAATTATTAGTGGAGCTTCATGGCTTCTTAAAAATGTTTCTGGGTCTTCTATTGCATTTGCTCTTTCAATCATATCATCCAATGTAACATAATTGATTTTGTTTTGACTGATTGTGTTTATATATTCTAGCAAAGTGCTTTTTCCTGTCTGTCTGGCTCCTGTAACTAAAATTACTGGAACTTTTCCTATCATTTTTTCAATTTCTTTTTCCAAATTTCTATTAATATATTTCATATAAGGCATCAACCCTTTCTTTTGACCTAAATACACACTTAGTTATGAAACTAATTTCTAAGCCATTTTATACAATTTAGGAATTGTATTCCGAATTTGTATAAATTATATCATAATTTAAGTTTAATTGCAATAATAATTTTTACACGTTAAACTTAAATTCAACTATGTCTCCATTTTGCATTACATAGTCTTTGCCTTCTAGTCTAACTAGTCCTGCCTCTTTTGCTTTTTGATATGAGCCTAAGCGTACCAAATCATCATAAGACACTATTTCTGCTTTTATGAAGCCTCTTTCAAAATCTGTATGTATTTTTCCTGCTGCCTGAGGAGCTTTTGTTCCTTTTTTAATTGTCCATGCTCTTACTTCTTTTTTGCCTGCTGTTAAGAATGACATTAAACCTAATAAATCATAGCTAGCTTTTATTACCTTATCTAATCCTGATTCATCAAGTCCCATAGCCTCAAGCATTTCTTGCTTTTCATCGCCTTCTAAGCTTGATAATTCTTCTTCTATTTTTACACATAATTGAACTACTTCTGAATTTTCTGCTTTTGCATATTCTTTTACTTTTGCTACATATTCATTTTCTTTGCCAATATCCGCTTCTGATACATTTGCTACATATAGTATTGGCTTCATTGTTAACAAAAATGCATCTTTTATGATTTCTTTTTCATCATCATTTAATTCTAATGTTCTTGCTGGCTTTCCTGCTTCTAGATGGTCTCTTATTTTTTTGAATAAGTCTTCTTCTGCATAATATTTTTTATCGCCTTTGGCAAGCTTTGCAGCTCTTTCGATTCTTTTATTTACAGTTTCAAGGTCTGCTAAAACTAGTTCTAAATTTATTGTTTCTATATCTCTTATTGGGTCTACACTTCCATCTACATGTACTATGTTTGAGTCATCAAAGCATCTTACAACTTCCACTATTGAATCTGTTTCTCTTATATGTGACAAGAATTTATTTCCTAAACCTTCACCTTTGCTTGCTCCTTTTACTAGTCCTGCTATATCAACAAATTCAATTATTGCATGAGTTATTTTTTCTGCATCGTACATTTTTCCAAGTACATCTAGTCTTTCATCTGGTACTGGTACAACTCCAACATTTGGTTCTATGGTGCAGAATGGATAGTTTGCACATTCTGCACCTGCATTTGTTATACTATTGAATAATGTACTTTTTCCTACGTTTGGTAAACCCACTATTCCTATTTTCATTTATTCTGTCCTTTCTAATGTTTGCTTTTATATTTTTTCTTTATGATTATTAAGCTTATAGCCACTCCTGATATTACTAGCAAAATTACGTAGAAATAGATATTATCAAATGTTTTTGGAGAATTTAAATTGTTTTCTTCATTATTATTTGAATTATTATCTATTATATCTCCATCTGCATTTTCTTCTGCTAGCTCATCTTTTTCTACCAATTCTATATTTATGTATGCAATTGGTGTATTATAATGTTCTTTGTCTTCTTCACTTATTTCATAAATAGCTAAGTATGGTCCTGCTCCTTCTGTTACAACTGTTTCAGGCTCATCCCAGTACCATCCTTCTGGTAATTCAACATCTGCTAATGTTAAATTTTCTTGCTTTTCTACTTTTATGTTTTCTTCTGGGAATTCCACATTTGGCAATGGTGCTGGTATTACTCTAACTGTAACTTCTATTCCTTCTGCAGTATTGTAGTTTACATTGTCTTTTGGAGTATATGTTACTTTTACTTTGCGAGTACCTATTTCATCCAATGTTCCTTCTTCTTCCCATGTAAATCCTTCTGGTAAAGAAAGTTCTTCTATTTTTGAGCCCCAATATGCAATTATGTCTTCTGGTACTGTATATGTTGCATTTGCTTTATTTACAGTTAATTTTAATGTTGGTTCTAAATTTTGATCTGAGTAATCATAATTTACTGTATCTGTTGGAGTATAAATTGCTTTATACCCTTTATTGTCTACTGTTGGAACTATTGATTCGTCTTCCCATTTCCAACCTTCTGGAAGCTTTATATCTGCTAATGTTGTGTTTGGACTATATGTTATCTCTTCTAATGTAGGTATTGTTATTGGGTCTGCTTTCTTTTTATTTACTTTGATTTTTATTTCAATATTGTTTACTATTGCAAAGTTTTCTGTATCTTCTGGTGTATATGTTGCTAAGAAAGTATGTTCTCCTACACTTCCCACTGATTCATTTGGATTATCCCAAGTAAATCCTTTTGGTAATGTAATATTTGCTAAAGTATCACCATATGTTGCTGTTAAATTAGTTGGTACAGTATATTCTGGTTTATTTTTGCCAACTTCTAATGTAGCTACTATGTCTTTTATTGTTTCGTAATTTACTGCATCATTTGGTATAAATGTTACTTTGAAAGTCCTTGTTCCAATTTCTCCAACAGGAGTATTTACATCATCTTGCCATACAAATTTTCCATTTGACATAGTTGGCAATTCAACATCTTTAAGTGTTTGATTTCTATATGCAACTAATATTGGTGCTGTATATTCTGGTGTTGCTTTTGAAACTTTTAGTGTTAGATTTGGTGTTAAATTTTGGTCTGAATAATCATAATTTAGAGCATCTGTTGGTGTATATATTGCTTTATATCCTTGATTATCTACTGTTGGTATTGTTTCTGGTTTTTCCCAAGCCCAGCCATCTGGCAATTTTATTTCCGCTAATGTTTTATTTGGATTATATGTTATTTCTCCTAATGTAGGTATTGTTATTGGGTCTGCTTTCTTTTTGTTTACAGTAATATTTACTGCAATGTGTTCTACAATATCATATACTTCTAAGTCATTTGGAGTAAATGTTAAGTAAAATGTGTTTGTTCCTGCATTTCCAACTGATGTTGTAAGTTTCTCTTCAAATGTAAATTTTCCATTTTCAGCAGTTGGTAATGTAATACTTGCCAATGTGTCTCCATATGTTGCTGTTAAGTTAGTTGGTACGTCAAATTTTGGCATGTCTCTTATTAATAATTCTATATATACTTTTACAATTTTATAATTTGCTGAATCCTCTGGAGTATATATTGCTTCAAATGTTTTTGTTCCAACTTCATTTCCTACTGATTCATCTGGATTATTCCATGTAAATCCTTTTGGAAGAGTAGTTTTAGATAAAGTATCTCCTGCTCTAGCTCTTAATCCTGTAGGTAATGTATATGTAGGATTTGCTTTTTCAACATTTATTGTTACTGGTATTTTATTTACAATATTGTAATGTGCTGTATCTTTTGGTGTATAAGATATTGTAATGTTTTTGTTTGTTCCTGCATTTCCGACCGAAGTTGTTAATTCTTGTTCAAATGCATATGTGCCATTTTCATCATCTGGTAATTTTATATCTGATAATTTATTTCCATATACTGCATTTAAAACTATATTTTTATTATAATTTGGTGTTGCTTTATCTACTGTAATAGTTGCTATTAAGTCTGATATTTCTGCATATTTGTTGTCATTTGGAGTATATTTTACTTTAAATGCATTCTTTCCTATTTCACCTACTGATGTAGATGAGTCTACTTGCCAAGTATATTTTCCATATTCATCTGAAGGTAATGTTACATCAGATAGCTTATTTCCATATACGGCATTTAATCCATCAATGTTATCTACTACTAATATTTCATAAGTAGCAGTTTTGTTTTTATATGCTACTGTAATTGTTTTTACTCCTTTTGAAGTAGTATTAAATCCTGTTATCATTTCAGAGGTTATATCTAAAGTTGTTTTAGAACCATCTTCATATGTAATTTCTATTTTACCACCTGTTACATCCAAAGTTTCGCCTACTTTGTATGATAACTTATTTGGCATATTACTTATATTAATTGATTCAACTTCTCTTTCTTCTACTTCTATTTGTAGTCCATCTGTAACATATGCATCATTAAAATACGAAGATGTTTTATAATATAATCCATAATATGTTCCACTATCATTTAGCGTATATGTCATAGAAAAGTCTAACCATCCAGTTTCTCCATACATAGGTATGTTGTCATCTTGGTCAAATCTTTTTTGACCTACATATTCTCCATCTTCATCTTTATAAACTTGATGAAGCTCATAATTATCACAGCCACTCATATATCTCCACAATAATATATGACCTTGTGTTCCCTCTTTTTCATTTGCAATTGACATAAGTCTACTACCATCGCTAGAATCTATTTCATATGTTACTATTATTTCATCTAATACATGGTCTGGATCTGTTATTCCTTCTGGAAGTGCTGATGTATCTCCTGCATTAACAAAACATTCTCTGTCTTTGTCAACTTTCCATTCTCCTTTTACTGGTATTGTTACTTCTCTACCAGAATCTGTTCTGACCAAAATTTCATCAGAAAGTATTTTTGATACTTGATCTAATTTATCATCATCCGCACTTTTCATTACAATATTGTCATAGCCTTCTCCAGCATAAGCTTCTGTAGCAATAGAAGGTGCATAATTTGTTACATCAAAAAATTCAGTTGTGTATTCCAATTTTGCATCATTTCCTGTTGCCTTATCTATTAGCCCATAAACTTCAACTTTAAATTTTTCACCATCTGCATAGTAACTTCCATCTGTTGTAGGCTGTACAAATGTAAGTAGCCTAGAATAGCTTAGTAATTTTCCATTTGCGGTAGTACATTCGTATGATTCATTTGTATTTAAATTTGTAACAACAACTGTTACATTGTCATAATTTGCATTTGTTATTATGTCATCATTTAATTCTATTGTCCATGCTGAACCATATGGGTTTATTTCTTCTGTAGGCATGTATCCTGGTGTTGGGAATGCATAAAATGCTTTATTTTGAGTATTTCCTCCTCTATATATATCACCTATTGCTATACTTCCTGCATATCCGAATCTTAGTTCTGCATTACTACTTGATGTAAGTGCTGTTCTATGGCCTGTTGTGTTAAAGCTTTGTGAATTCATACTATATCCTTCATTTACCCATGCCCTTATGGCTCCTCTTGGAGTAGAATATCTTGCAAGAATATTGTGATCTGCATCTTGGCCTAATTTAAATAAGTCTTCGTCCATATCTTCTGGTTTGTAACTATCAGGCACAGTATGATCAAAGTAAAAATTACGTACCAATGCACCTGCTTGTAATTCTTCTGTATTTACTGATGGTGCAATAAGAGGTTCTGCCCCTTCTAACCATCTATAAAAATTTACATATCTTGTCATTACTTCATGTGTGTCTTGAGTTAACTCTCCCGCATTATATGGATATTCTGTTGATGGAGTGGTTTTATACCATGTAGTTCTGTCATCATCTCTATATGTAGTATCATATCCCATTGCATATCCATATTGTTCTCCTACTTCTTCTTTTGTTCTACTTTTGAATGTTTCCCATTCATTAGCGTTATAAATTACTTCACCAGTTGCTCTTACTGCAATTGTTCCTATAGAGATTATTATAGCTAGTGCCAGTAAAAAAATAAACGCTAAGACGTAATTCTTCTTAAGATTACTTTTCTTAGCTCTTTTCATAAAAACCCCCTTCTGTATAGCAATGCTACACTAAAAATATTTATACGAAAATTATATATTATTGAATATTATTTGTCAATATTTTATAAGTTTTATGTTTACTTTTCAGATATTTTTATTATACTATTTCTATCATTTTTCCCATTACAACATATCTTGCATCTTTGTAATCATATGAACATGTAGATAAAATTATTATTTTATCATTTTCATCAACTATTACATCACTATTAAAGTCTGAGTTTTTCATATATTGAGCAATTTGCTCTTGATTGATGTTATTTTCTGTTAAGCTATAAATGCTATTATCTGAAGATATGGTAAATCCAGCAAATATTTCTATTGAATAGTTTTTAGTTGGTGACATTAAATACATTTTGTTATGATTATTAAAATAATCTTGCCTCCTATAATCTTGCAAGGTTCCAAACATCGTGTCATTTTTCATATTATGACCATAAATTATTATATTTTTATCTGAAAAATCTCCATTATTTTCATAGTCTAAAAATATACTTCCTGCAACATTATTTTTCTTGTCTACTCCATTATGTAAATAGTAATCATTATCTGTGCTTTGTAAAATCGGATAATTTATTGGTGAATTTTCCAAGTAAATCCATCCTTTTATATCTGTATTCATATTATTTAATTTTTGAAAATCAATTTTAAAAGGTAACTTTATTTTGGTCTCATTATTAGAGTTTGAAGTTATTATTGAATTTTCAATAATAACTTCACTAATAATTTTATTATTCAGTTCTTTACTTGTATTTGTTTGTACAATGTATAAAATAATTTTATATAAAGAAAATAAGAACACTACTATTAAAACAAATAGGAAAATATTTTTAAGTATTTTTTTCATTTACTTACCTTTCTTATAT
>CALXWN010000017.1:0-13679 GCA_944392415.1 uncultured Clostridia bacterium
TACTTTTTGTATTGATAAGATAATTACAATTCTTATGTTCTAGTATTTTTATTACTATTTACTAGTTATTACTATTTGCTAGCTTTACATTAATACAAACTTAACTAGCTTTAAAATGATATAATTTAATTATTTTTATTTTAATTTTTAAAAATTTTCCTTCTTTGATTTTTTCTTGTGTAGAGTTTTGAATTATAAATTTGTTGAATTTAAATTTAATAGTACTATTAAAAATATTTAGAAATTAAATTTATTAATCCAATAAAAAAAATAATTTTAAATTTAAGTTATTATTTTATTAGTTGTAAAATAAATTATTAATTTTGTGACTTTAAGTATATTATCATTTCAAATTTATGTCAATAGTTTTTCAAAAACTTATTACTATTATTCGTCGACATAGTTCGACAAAATTCGACTTTGTAAACTATCTTTGTTTCTTTATAAAAGTATTAAAAATTTTTTATATGAATGTACTTATATAGTTTTTTCTTTTCATATTTTTTATTTTTTTAAATAATTATTATACTAAAAAGCTTCCTTAAAAATATATTTTTGTTTGAATACACATAATATATTTAAAAAAGCTTTTTATTTTAACTTTATATTTTATTTTTTCTTTAAATTTTGATAATTTATATTGTTAAGTATTACTTTAAAATTTATAGATATAATGCTATACGAAATCCATTTACACTATTAGCACTACCATTATTATTACCACGATGACCCGCTGGAAAAGTTTTATAAGAAATTGAACAACCTCCCCCTCTATTTACATAATAGTCGACTGCAGTTGAATATTTTTCCGTAGTGTATTCCCATAAATTTCCTCCAACATCATATATATTACATATACTTGTAGTCTGACCTGTAGGTACTAATATAGACTCATCTTTATTTTTTGTTCTATTGTTGATTCTTTATCTCCAGCCTCATATCGTCCTATATAATAACCTCCATTTTCTTTTACACTTTTATCTTCATCACTTACTAATAGTTCACTAAAATAATTATCACTTTTTGATCTTCCTCCTCGTAATTTTTTTATTTATCTTTTCATTCAAAAGGTAATCTTTCTTGAAAAGTTTTACAATTTGCCATTTCAAATTAAAAATTTTCGTTTTAGGTCCGTCCCTCAACTGAAAATTTAAACGCTAAAAAACTATGCCTCTTTTACGTATTCTATATACGCATAAAAAGCATAGTTTTTCTACTACATATAATTTTGTTACAATCGTTATTTTCTTAATTCTGCACCATGTTTGCTTTGCAAGCCTTGAACTATTTTTTCCATAACTTTGTTTACTTCTTCATCAGTCAATGTTTTGTTTGCATCGCCTAAAGTTACTGAAAATGCAATACTCTTTTTGCCTTCTGGTATTCCTTTTCCTTCATATAAGTCAAATACTTTTGATTCTTGCAATAATTTTCCACCATTGTTTTTTATTGTCTTCAATAATTCTTGAGCTGGAACTTCTTTATTTACAAGAACAGCTATATCTTTCTTTACAACCGGGAATTTTGAAAGTTCTTTGTACTTCATTTTTCCAACTTTTTTAGCTAAAAGCTTATCTAGGCTTATTTCCATTACATACACTTCTTCTTTGCAAAGTTCTGGTGTAACTCTACCAATTAAGCCTACGTTTTCTCCATTTACTGAAATTATAGCTGATTTCCCCGGATGCATTTCTTCTGGTAGATTTTGTTTATCTGCCACAAAACTATATCTTCCAACATATCCCAAATAGTCAAGTAATTCTTCACATACACCTTTTATGATATAGAAGTCAACTGGTTTTGTATTTAATCCTAAATAATATTCTCCTGTCATTAAGCAAGCTAATTTATTTTCTTCTTTGTATTCGGCATTTGTTTTTCTATTTTCTGTAGATTTATTATTATCTTTGCTTTCAACTTCTCCGCCTTTTAAATTATCTTTTCCATCATTGTCAATATAAAATGTCTTTGCAATTTCAAATAAGCAAATATCTTTATTGTCTCTTGAAACATTATATTCATAAGTTTTAAGTAAAGAAGTGATTAAACTTTGTCTTAAAGCATTTCTGTCTTCTGTAAGTGGTGCTAATATTTTAATAATTCCTTTATCTTTCATTGTAAAAATATTTGATTCTTTTTCACTTACTAAGCTATATGTTAATGTTTCATTTAATCCAAGGTTTATCATCTTATTTCTTATTTCTCTAGTAGTTCTATCATAAGAACCTTTCTTAATAAGCATTTCTTTTAATCTACCTTGAATATTATCTACACCATATATACGTCCAACTTCTTCTATTAAATCTTCTTTTATTGAAATGTCTAATCTTCTGGTTGGAACATAAACTGTTAAAGTTTCTCCATTTTTTTCAACTTTAAAACCAAGCCTTTCAAATATATTTATAATTTCTTTTTCTGTTAAGCTAGAACCTAATAGTGAATTAATATTTTCTACTGTAATTTCTATTTTTTTATCTTGCTTGCTAGTTTTATCATAAACTTCCATGCCACCAATAACTGTTGCATCAGCAAATTTTTCAAGCAAGTTACATGACCTTTCTATTGCCATATATGTTCTATTAGGGTCTAACCCTTTCTCAAATCTATTGCTAGCTTCACTTCTTAAAATTTTGTTTGAAGTTCTTCTTATTTTTACACTATCAAATATTGCAGATTCAATTATTATATTTTTAGTGTTTTCTGTTATTTCT
Organism: uncultured Clostridia bacterium; assembly: GCA_944392415.1. Taxonomy (GTDB): domain Bacteria; phylum Bacillota; class Clostridia; order TANB77; family CAG-508; genus CAG-793. The sequence continues at coordinate 2,712 of CALXWN010000017.1, forward strand.
GTATCATATCCACCCATAACACCAGCAAGGCCTATTGCTCTTTTTCCATCTGAAATAACTATATCTTCTTTGCTTAAAGTTCTTTCTTGCTTATCTAAAGTTGTTAGTTTTTCTCCTTCTTCTGCCATTCTAACTTCTATCATTCCTTGTAACTTATCTGCATCATAGAAGTGTAGTGGCTGACCTGTTTCTAGCATTACATAATTACTTATATCTACAACATTGTTTATTGGTCTTATTCCTGATGCCATAAGTTTTTCTTTCATTTCCGGAGTACTTTCATGTATTTTTACATTTTCTACTTTTTTAGCTAAGAATAATGTGCAATTATCTGTTGCAATATTTAGTTTAAAATCTAATTTTCCATTATCTTTATGAGTTAAATCAATTGGCTTTACCTTCTTATCATAAATAGCTCCTACTTCATAAGCCATTCCTAAAATACTAAGCAAATCACCTCTATTTGCAGTTAATTCAAAATCTATTACTCCATCTTTCATGTGCATATATTCTATTGGGTCTCCTCCAACTGGAGCATCTTTATCTAGCTCATGAATTCCTGCTTTATCTTCTTCTTTTAAGAATTTGCTTTCTAGTCCTAGTTCTGCAATTGAGCAAAGCATTCCATTAGATTCTTGACCTCTAATTACAGATTTTTTTATTTCTCCACCTGAAAGTTTTGCTCCTGGAAGTGCAACAATAACTTTAAGTCCTTTTCTTACATTTGGAGCTCCACAAACTATTTGCAAAGTTTCTTTTCCTGTATTTACTTTGCATATATGTAAATGGTCTGAGTCTGGATGCATTTCACATTCTAAAACTTCTCCAATAACTAAATTAGTAGCTTCTATTAACATTCCTTCTGAATCATATTCATTTCCTACTTTTGTCATATCTTCGGCAAGTTTTTTTACATCACCTTTTGAATTTATATCTAAATCTAAATAATCTTTTAGAAAATTTGTACTTAATTTCATTACCATATTCCTTTCTCAAAATTTATTAAATTTTATTCTTTGCTACAATATATATTCTGGAGCATTTAGCGCAACGGAGCGGACAAAGGGCTCATGTGCAGTTACGTCTTTCTCTTAGAAGTGCAGTCGGAGCGTGCAAGCGTTTTCGCGTAAGCGAAACCGTGAGGCAAATGCGGAAAAATATATATTGTAGTATAAACATATATATTGTAAAATACATATTGTAACATATGACTATATAATATTTTCTGTAAATATGTTATTTATCCATTCTATCAAATTGACTTAAAAATCTTACATCATTTGCATAAAGAAGCCTCATATCTGTAATTCCATATTTGAACATTGCAAGCCTATCAAGACCTGTTCCAAATGCAAATCCTGTGTATTTGTCTGGGTCATAACCATTAATTTTTAATACATTTGGATGAACCATTCCAGAACCTAAAAGTTCAATCCAACCTGTATGCTTGCATAAGTTACAACCTTTTCCACCACATTTGAAGCAACTTACATCAACTTCGTAAGATGGCTCTGTAAATGGGAAATAACTTGGTCTAAATCTTAGTTTTGTATCTTCTCCTAGCATATGTTTCATAAATACTTCAAGTGTTCCTTTTAGGTCTGCAAATGTTATATCTTTATCTATAACTAAGCCTTCAACTTGATTAAATTGATGTGAATGTGTTGCGTCATCTTCTCTTCTATATGTTTTTCCTGGTACTATAACTCTTATTGGAGATTTTTCTTCATTTGCCATCATAGCTCTTGCTTGAACAGCAGATGTTTGAGTTCTAAGTAAGTATTCAGTTGTTATATAGAAACTATCTTGCATATCCCTTGCTGGGTGTCCTTTTGGCAAGTTTAATCTTTCAAAACAATATTCATCTGTTTCAAGTTCTGGTCCAGATATTACATCATATCCCATTGAAACGAATAAATCTTCAACTTCTTCAATTATTCTATTTAAAGGATGTTTGCTTCCTCTTCTTGCTTTTGTAGCAGGAAGTGTAACATCTATTCTTTCTGATTCTAGTTTTTTCGCAATTTCTGCTCTCTTTAACTCTTCTTCTTTTGATGATATTATTTCTTCTAATTCATCTCTAACTTTATTTACCATACTTCCTATAACTGGTCTTTCCTCTTTTGAAAGGCTTCCCATTTGTTTTAAAAGTGCTGTTAATTCACCTTTTTTTCCTAAGTATTTTACTCTAGTTTCTTCTAGAGATTTTAATTCTGCACAATTTTTTAATTCTTCTAGTGCATTTTTTTCAATTTGTTTTACCTGTTCCTCCATTTTTACCTTCCTTTCTAAAGAACAAAAGCGGGCTCCTTTAACTTTGTTCTACTTTTAAATTTACATCGCCCGCGTCTTTGTTCGTGCGCCAATTTTACAAATGTAAAATTGTGTGCAATGCTTTTATTGTATAGGAAAAACTTGATTTTTCCTATACAATAAAAAAACGAACTACTCACCCATAGGACGAATAGTTCGTGGTACCACCTAATTTTATTACTTTATATTACTTTTATAAACTTCGCTATGCACTCTTAAGCATAAACCAATTTATAAAAATCATAAACTAACCTCTAAAGTTTTAACGGTACAACCGCTTTTCCTACTACTATTTCAGAAAAGAATCTCCAAAGTGAAATTTCAGTAAATACCATATGGCGTTTCTCAGCTTTCCGCTTCTCTGTAATATGGAAACTATTTACCTACTTTGCTTTTTCTTAGACTTTTATTATTTAACTATGATTTTATTGTAGCATAGGTTTGCATTAAAATCAAGAGTTTTTTACGATGTACGCCCACATCGTAAAATTATTTTGCTAACTTACCACTTTCGTGTTTTAGTGTAATATAAATTGTAACACCTGCAAATATAATCATACCAATTGGCATTGTAAGTACATCTATAGGTAATCTAGTAATCGCATAAATACTATACAATATGCCCTCAGCAAATATCAATTTTATAAGTAAGTCTAATATTTCTCTAACTCCTCTAAATCTAATCGAATAATATACAACGATTAATGCCGTTGCTATGAGCATTGGTACTACGTATGGAGCTACTATATCTCTAATTTGTACATTTGAATTATATTGCACTGTTAAATCACTTATTTGCAATTCTAAACCATACTTCTCATTTATTTTATCTGCTAAACTTTGTAATTGCTCATCATTTACTGATGATACTTTTATTAAAGCTGTTTCATCATATACTTCTACTTTTTGGACTATTATTTGTCCATCTGGCCAAACTTCTCTTGCTATATTTTCTATATCTTTTGTGTTGAATTGATCATTTATATCAAATAGCACAGATACACCTTCTGCATAATTTAAATCTACATTTAAACCTCTAATTCCTGTAAGTACTATTGCTATTATAAATATAATAATTAGAATAATACTTATTATTTTTCCCTTCTTGCTCATTTTATTGTTCCTTTCTGCTATGAAACATTTTTATGTTAGTTTTAGCATTTTCAAAATTATATTTTTAAATTTCAATGTTATTAGTTTTTTGTTGTCTATCTTTTCTCATTATTTAGATTGTCTTTTTTATTTTTTACTCTCATTTCCAAAGCATTTTAAGAAAGTTCTTGTTATTACAAGATTATACACTATACTTGTAATTAGACCCCAGAATAATATCATACCAAAACTGAATAATGACATCCAGCTTGAGAAACAACATACTACTGATAATATAAGCATTGGTACCATACTTAAGGCAAATTTAGTTAATGCCTTTGTAAATGTTTTTTCTACATTTTTTTGTAATCTATTAAGTATCATAATATTCAATATATAGTTTATTACAAATACTAAAGCAATAGAGAATATTCCTTCAAGTGTTATTACAACATTTGCATATCTTAAAATTAACAAATACAATGCTATAAATCCTACCATACAAACAGATATTATTACGCCTTTAACTCTATATTTAACTATTGCTACTATTAACATTACCACTGCAATACATAATCCTATACCAATTAAAATATTTATTGTACTTTGTTCTATTGGTGAAGAAATATATACATTTCCGGTTACTGAATATTGTACTGGCATGACCTCGTTTTCTAATATTGCCGCTAAACTTTCTGCTTGATATGTAAGTATTTTTGTTTGATCGTCTGAAGAACTGCTTCCTAAAGACAAAGACATTACTCCATTATCTATTATTTCTGTAAAAGAAGTCGTCATCATGCTTGTCCCATCTACATATAATCCAACTTCGGTTGTCTCAACCTCTTCACTTTCAGTATCATCAGTAGTTTCATCTTCTACTGAATTATTTTCGGTAGTTTCGTTTGTTACTTCATTAGACACTTCATTTTGGTAATCTCTAGTTATATCTCTAAATTTTCTAGTTCCGTCATTATTAAACTTGATGTCCATGTATATTGAAGTAGTTGATGCATTATATGGTGAAGCAACAGTTTCTACATCTACTTTTCTAATATCACTATTATTCATAAGGACTTCATTATTTGCTGTATTTCTAATTTCAAAATTACCTTTTTGTGTTATATCTGATAAAATATAATCTGTTTGCATATTTTCAGGTATTGTAATCTCTATTTGTCCTGTTGATTCATCACATCTTACTGTAAAATCTTCGACTTTCATTGATTTTAATCTTAATTTTATTACATTTGCTGATTTTACAAAATTGTCATAATTAAGAATATCTTCAGTATTTGATTCATCATCAGTATCTACAGTTAATAATATTTTTCTATAGCCACTTAAGTCTGTACCTAAAGAATAAGCTGGAATTATATTTACCATTTCATTTTTATCTTGATAAAAAATTCCTATAAAAGAAATTATACTAATTAAAATTATTAATAATATTATTAGTACGACGCTTAGTTTTTTTTGTGCTTTCATTTTTGTAATTTTCCTTGCTTAATATATTTAGGTTTTTAAAGGATACCTATAAACCTTATTTATGCATGTTGACACCAATTATACCTCCTATCATCCCTGCTATTATAGATAATATTATCATTAAAACAGATTGCATATTTATATTAAATCCTGATATAAATATACTCGATAATAGATATATTGTTATCATGTAAACAGCTCCTACTATAGAACCATTTAATATGCCATTTTTATTTATATTTACTGCACTAATTACACTTCCAATTAAAATACTTAGTGCTGAAATAATAATAACTGATACTGTTATAATATTTTCTGAAACATTTGTATATGTTAGTAATATAGAAATTAATAATAAGCTTATTATACTAATTACAAATGCAATACCAGTTCCTATTAAAATTTTTATTCCACTACCTTTAGCTGATAATTTAGAGACATTCTCTGCTTTTTCAATCATATATTTACCTCTCTTTCTAAAGGAAATATATGCATTTGAATCAACAATTATTACTATCTTTAAATTGAATTTACTTTTTCATGTGCCTTACTTGTATTTGATGATTTATTAAATTATTTATCTATATTTCTATCATCTACTCCTGCAATTGCCCATTTTTCTATTGATAATTTAATATTGTCTGGACGCGTTTTTAGAATTATTCTATCTTCTAATACTTCTTCTACTGTTCCTGAAAGTCCTGTATATGTTATTACTTTATCTCCCTTTTTTAACTCTGATTGCATTTTTTGTATTTCTTTTTCCTGCTTTTTTTTAGGAAGTAAAGTTAAATAGTAAAGTCCTATTATTAGTAAAATTGTTATAATTGTTATTATAAGTTGTTTACCCTCCATCTTTTCACCACTTTCTTGAAATATACAGTTTTTTAATTTTCCATAGCCTCTTGTTGCTGACGTACATACTCTATCAGATTTATTGTTTGGTCTTGGAATGTTGCATAATATGTTGTTACTTCCTGCTCTGTAAGTGAATATATGCTATCCAAAACTATTTCAAAAAATAGCTTTCCATCTGATGTTACTATTCCATATTTTTTAGTTCTAGTATTGCCATTAACTTGATCTTGTTCTACTACTATACCATTAAGCTCTGGTATTATTATAACATCTGCATTTCTCGAATCAGTATGTGTATCTGCATCACAACCAAAGCCATCATATTCCATAGGTAATATTTCATTTCCATTTATATCAATAAGTCCCCATTTTCCATTTCTTTGTACTGGAATACAATTATCTAGCAATATATATTTATTAGTAACATTTGTATCATTTATAGTATTTGATAATCCTATTTGGTCATAATCTTGGTAAACTATTATTTTACCATTATTATTTACTACTCCCTGTCTATTATTGCTAGTTACTAAATAAAGACCTAAGTTTTTATCAAGCTCTTTTATGTCATCATATTCTAGCCTTACTTTTGTAATTCCATCACTGCCTATAATACCCATTTTATTATTAGATGTTTTAACTATAAAATCATTGCTTCCTTCCATAAATTCTATACTAGTATATCTAGTTCCAATTATAACATTTGATGGGTCTGTTAAGTCTGCAACACCATATTGCTCTGTTGTATCATCTTTAATTACAATCATATTATATAAAAGAGCCTTTTGATTGTTATATACTACTGACTCTGAAAGAGAACTAGTTGTTGATGTAATTGCTGCATTTGTAACTTGTCCTGAATAATAATTTGCTAAGTAATTTAAACTAAAGACTGAAAGTTCATTACTTTCTGCAGTATAATTAAACATAACATTAAATGCTCTTTTTAGGCCATCAGATGTAATATATAAATTACTTCCAGAAGCCAATACCGGCTCATCAATTGTAAAAGTTTGGCTTTCTGTATCATTTGAACTTATTGCATTATATTTGTATATTTTATTTAGGTTAGCTTCAAATGAAACTATTTCTTTAGAATTATTGACATAACATTTAGTCCTATCTTCTGTAAATTCCCCATAGCCTCCATTGTACACATTGTAACCTAAAAGTGGAGCTATATCGCGAATAGATACATATATTTTGTTATTTTGAAACATAAACATACTACTTGTATAATTGTTTTGTCTTGTTCCATCTAAATAAAATTTGAACTGGCTACTCAAAATGTTTCTACTATAAAACCATATTCCTACTGCCGCAATTATTAATAATATAATTAATATTATTACAATAATAAATGCAATTTTTGCACCAGACACCTTTTTAGGTTTAGGATCTGGGATATTTTCCATTAAATCCATTATAAAAAACTTTTCCTTTCATTTGTTTATAGAGTTCATCAATTTACTTGTATGAACAATTCACTATTATTTTGTATAGCCATACTTTTTGTAAAATTCATTCACAAAATTAGCTAAGTTGTCATTTTCAATTTCCATTCTAACTCTTTCCATTAAATTAGTCAAGAATTTTATATTATGAATTGACAATAATCTTACTCCTAATATTTCATTACATTTTACTAAATGTCTTATATAAGCTCTTGTATAATTTCTACAAGTGTAGCAATCACATTCTGGATCAAGAGGAGTAAAATCTTCTGCATAAGTAGCATTTCTTACAACTACTTTTCCATGTGATGTCATTGCTGTTCCATTTCTTGCAATACGTGTTGGAAGTACACAATCACACATATCTATTCCTGCCATTGCAGCTTCTAAAAGGTAATCTGGTGAACCTACTCCCATCAAATATCTTGGTTTATTTTCAGGCATAAGTGGAGCTGTAAATTTAAGCATTTTTATAAATTCTTCTTTTGGCTCACCTACACTAATTCCACCTATTGCATATCCTGGAAAATCAAGTTCTATTAAATCTTTTGCAGACTTTTCTCTTAAATCTTCGTAAAAACCACCTTGAATAATTCCAAATAAGGCTTGATTTGTAGTTTTATGAGCTTCTTTACACCTTTTTGCCCATCTTGTTGTTCTTTCCATTGAATTTTTTGTATATTCATATGTAGAAGGATAAGGACAACATTCATCAAAAGACATTATAATATCTGCCCCTAAATCTTCTTCTATTTGCATTACCTTTTCTGGTGAGAAGAAATGCTTACTACCATCTAAGTGAGATTTAAACTCTACCCCATCTTCTGAAATAGTTCGTAAATCACTTAGTGAAAAAACTTGAAATCCTCCACAATCTGTAAGAATAGGTTTGTCCCATCTCATAAAATTATGAAGTCCACCTGCTTCTTTTACAATTTTTTCTCCTGGTCTTAAATATAAATGATATGTGTTAGATAAAATTATTTGTGCTCCATTTTCTTTAAGCTCTTCCACTGTCATAGATTTGACAGTAGCCTGAGTTCCAACAGGCATAAATATGGGAGTTTGTATATCTCCATGTGGAGTATGTACCACACCTCTTCTCGCCCCTGTTGTTTTATCTATATGTAATAATTCATATGTAACTGCTGGTTCCATTTTTTCCTCCTATAATATTAACATTGCATCACCAAAGCTAAAGAATCTATATTTTTCTTTTACAGCTTCTTTATATGCTTCCATTATATAATCTTTTCCTGCTAAAGCTGATACAAGCATTAGTAATGTTGATTCTGGTAGATGAAAATTTGTAATTAATCCATCTATACATTTAAATTTGTATCCTGGATAAATATAAATTCCTGTATCTCCTTCACAAGCTTTAACCATTCCTGTTTTTTCATTTGCTATTGTTTCTAGTGTTCTACATGAAGTTGTTCCAACTGCTATAACTTTTTTTCCTGCTTTTTTGGTTTCATTTATCTTGTCTGCATCTTCTTGTTTAATATAATAATGTTCTGTATGCATATGGTGGTCTTCAATATTTCTTTCTTTAACTGGTCTAAATGTTCCTATTCCAACATGTAAGGTAACGTTTGCTATTTTTACCCCTTTTTCTTCTATTTTTTTTAATAGTTCAGGTGTAAAATGTAATCCTGCTGTTGGAGCTGCCGCAGAACCTTCATATTTAGCATAAACAGTTTGATATCTATCATTATCTTTTAAACTTTCATGTATATATGGTGGAAGTGGCATAAGACCTATTTGGTCAAGTATTTCATTAAATATACCTTGATATGTAAACTCAACTCTTCTTGTCCCGTCTGGTAAAGTTTCAAGAATTTCTGCTTTTAAAAGTCCATCTCCAAATATAACTTTGGCTCCAACATGAAGCTTATTTCCTGGTCTAACCATTGCTTCCCATATATCGCCTTCTATGTTTTTTAGAAGAACAAACTCAACATTTGCCCCTGTTTCTTTTTTGCCATAAAGTCTTGCCGGTATAACTTTTGTATTGTTCCTAACTAAGCAATCTCCAGGTTCTAAATAATTAATTATATCTTTAAATATTTTGTGTTCTATTGTTTGTGATTTTCTATTAAGTACCATTAATCTTGATTCATCTCTATTTTTTATTGGTACTTGTGCTATTAATTCTTCCGGTAAATCATAATAAAATTCTTTAAGTTCCATTAAAAAGCCTTCTTTCCATTTCTTATTTTATAATTTATTCTTATTTATTTGACAACTTAATTAATATTTACTCATATACTATGTTTTCTTTGCCCACAATTTCTGCAAATTCTTGTATTATTTCATCATCTGCAAATATTGCCCCACAACTACTTAGTTTTTCACCTTGTTTTACAAATACTGGTGTGTTGTTTCTATCTCCCATGAAAAATCTTATAGCTCCTCTCAGCTTTTCTTTATTTACTTCATCTAAGTTTGTAATTTCTAAAGTTAGCTTCTTTCTTTTTGGAACATTTTCCATTGCTTGAGATATTGAGCTAAAATCATTTGCTACACTATTGTAATTGTTTTTATAAGCACTTGCACCAGTTGAAGTGTTTGCATAATTTCTGTGGAAACCGCCACTTATCATATTTTTTATGCCTTCTTCATCTTCTACATCTACGATAGAGTTTGCTATTATGCTCGCATCTGCATCTTCCTTCATGCTTATTCTTCCATCAATTACAACCACAGACTCTTCTAACAATAAGTTTGAGCAATTGTTATAACAGCTTTCAAATACTATTACTTCACAACTTCCATATAAATCTTCTACTGTTACAAAAGCCATGATCTTATTGTTTTTTGTAAATTTCTTTTTAACTTTATCTATAATTGCAACAAGCCTTACCCTCATACCATCTTTTATTGAAATAGTTTTATTTTGTGATGAGTTATTTGTTTCTTTTTCGGCAAATTGTCTATCTACTTCATTTTGCTCACTTGCAATCATGTTTTCTACTATATCTGTTTGACTCGAATTTAATTCCTGACCTTGTGCTTCACCATTTCCAAGCATTTCATTTGCTTGCTTTAATTGCAATATATTTACATTTGCAATTTTTTCTATTAAGCTTTTATATTTTTCTAAAGGATGTCCTGAAATATATATTCCAAGCATTTCTTTTTCCATTGATAGCATTTCTTTTTCAGAATATTCTGGAAGTTCATTGTAATTATATTTCATTTTTTGCATTTCATCATCTTGGCTTCCCATATCGAACATGGTTACTTGTCCTGCATAATCTTGATTTTTTGCATCTGCTATCATATCTATTATGCCTTCAAAAGAAGCAATAAGTGTAGCTCTTGTTTTTCCAAGATTGTCAAAAGCACCTGCTTTTATTAAACTTTCTATACACTTTTTATTTACAGATTCTCCATATATTCTTTCGCAGAAGTCTGTAAAGTCTTTGTAGTTTCCATTCTTTTCTCTTTCAGCGACTATATTGTCTACCGCTTGAAGGCCAACATTTTTTATACTTCCAAGTCCAAACCTAATTGAATTGCCTGAAGCAGTAAATTTTGTAAAGCTTTCGTTTATATCTGGTTTTAATATTTCGATGCTTTTCTTTCTACATTCTTCTATATATATTGGTACTTTATCTAAGTTTCCTAAAAAGCTATTAAGCATTGCGGCCATGAATTCTGCTGGATAATATGCTTTTAAGTATGCTGTTCTATATGCTACTACTGCATAACAAGCAGCATGAGATTTGTTGAATGCATATTTTGCAAATTCTGCCAT
>CALXWN010000018.1:0-13401 GCA_944392415.1 uncultured Clostridia bacterium
TCTCTAGGCCAGCAATATGCATACCTTCCTGATTTATCTCTTTCTTCATCAACTTCAACAGAAGCAGAAATTCCACCTGTTCTTTCATTGATTAATAATGCCATAAGTAAAATAGTTCTTTTATATATTTGAATTATTTTATCCATATAGTCAGATCCATCTGGCTTTAGGTTTAATGTGTCGTGTTCTTCAACATATTTTTTCCAATGCTTTATCACTTTGTTTATTTCTTTATTTACATCTATTCTTCTAACTTTTTCTATTTGTTCTTGTATTTCAGTTAGGCTATCATCCCCTGATGAAATATATATGTACATGCAAAACTCTCTTGTTTCTCCTGGTTTAATTATACCCAAGTCATAACTTATTGCACTGTTAGCACTCATACCAATATAATCTTTATCATAAATATTTCCTGATTTGATATTATTATCTACATTATTTAACTGATGACTATATAATTTCTCTTTAGAAAAAGTTGCACAAGTATAATTGTGACTGTATTGTATTAAGGCATTATTTGAAATCATACCACCTGCTGTATTGTTATATGATGAGAATACTTTTGAATGTACTAGAAATTTTAAGTCTAAATCTATTGTATTGTCATTTTTAAAAACATATTTTTTTAGTAAAATATCTTGGCTTATCATTGCACAATCTATTTGCTTTACTTTTAGGTTAAAGTAAGTATTTTCAATATCAGTAACTAATACATTTGTATCATCTTCATAGTGTTGATCATATCTGTTATTTACGTCATTATGTAAATATATGATATTAGAATCATTTATTTTTACTCCAATATGATAAAAATCTGAATATTGCATATAGTCTGGAGAAGGATAATATAATCTTAGTAATTCTCCATATTTGCTAAATGTAGCAATTAAATCTTTGTTACCTATAAATGCATCATTGTAATACTTTTTCTTCATTTGAATTTACTCCTTTTTTTATAATTTATAGTTTAAATCTTGCAATATACTTCTTGAGCATTTCAAGTGAGCGTAGGCGACGTAGGAGCGGAGCGCAACGTGCAAGCTGGAGCGAATAGCGACCCGCGCGGCGAAATGTGAAAGAATGTATATTGAAGATTTAAACCTTAAATTTATTAATATAGATATTTTATTTACTCTGCATAATCTCAATAATTTGTTTTCTTAAATCGTTTACTCTGTTATTCAATTTTACCATATCGTCATCATAATTAGAAGATAATCTAATATTTTCTTTTAAATTATGCTTCATTTCTTCTATTTCGCTTTCCAAAGCATCCATTTTATCTAATATATCAATTCTTTGTTTTTGTTTATTAGCAGGATTTACACAATGTTGACATTTTTCTAATGTGCTGTCTAAACTATATGTTTCTCCGTATTTAGGTATTGTTACTCCTATATTTGTTGTTTTTTCTATTTTTTGCTTTAATACATCTTGTGAATGTGGCTCACCATGTACTAAAAATATGTGTTCTGGCATTTTACTTGTAAATGAATATACAAAGTTTAGTAGCCATTCTTGGTCTGCATGTCCGGAATATCCTTCGATGTATTCAATTCTAGCTTTTACAGCAAATTCCTCACCAAGTATTTTTACCTTTTTTTCACCATCAACTATTCTTCTTCCTAGTGTTCCAGGAGCTTGATATCCAACAAAAAGTATAGTACTTTTTGGGTTCCATATATTGTGTTTTAAATGATGTTTTATTCTGCCTACATCACACATACCACTTGCAGAAATAATTATACAAGGCTCGTCTGATTCATTTAAAGCTTTTGATTCTTCTACAGTTTGTGTAAATGTTAGTCCAGGAAAATCTAGTGGATTATCTCCTCTTTTAATAAACTCTTGTATTTCAGGTTTGAACAAATCCATATTTGCTCTAAATACTTCTGTTGCAGATGTAGCAAGTGGGCTATCTACATAAACTTTTGCTTTCATAAGTGTATCATACTCTTTTGCAAAAGCCTCATCATTTTTTCTTAAGTCCTTTATTTTATCTAGTTCAAACAATATTTCTTGAGTTCTACCTACTGCAAATGATGGGATTACAACTGTTCCGCCATTTTCTAAAGTTTCTGAAACTATATCCAAAAACATAGAAGCTTTTTGATCATTTTTTAGATGTAATCTATCTCCATAAGTTGATTCCATTATTAAATAATCTGCATTTTCAATCATTGTTGGACTTGAAAGTAAAGGTATATCATTATTCCCTATATCTCCACTAAACACAAGCTTTTTAGTTTCTCCATTTTCTGTAATCCATATTTCAATTATGCTTGAGCCAAGCATATGACCAGCATCATTAAATCTAACTGAAATATTATCATCTATTTTTATAATTTCATCATATTTTACAGGTATAAATAGTTCCATTGAACTTTTTGCATCTTCTACTGTATAAAGTGGTTCTATTGGCTTTTGACCATTTCTTTTTCTCTTCTTATTTTTTATTTCATTTTCTGATTCTTGTATATGACCACTATCTGGAAGCATTATAGAGCATAAATCTCTAGTTGCTTTTGTTGCATATATTGGCTTTCTATATCCTTCTTTATAAAGTTTTGGTATTCTTCCTGAATGGTCTATGTGTGCATGAGTTAAAAGCATAAAATCTATTGTATTTATATCATAATCAAAAGGTTCATCATTTAAAATTTCCTCTTCATATTTACCTTGATGTAACCCACAATCTACTAAAAATCTTTTTCCTGCACCTTCTACTAAAAAGTTTGATCCAGTAACAGTTTCTGTTGCTCCTAAAAACGTAACTCTCATAAAATCCTTTTCCAAAGATAAATTTATATCTTTTGTAATAAATTTAGGTTTTATGGCTTTACCTATAAACCTTAGCCAAAAATCTTGACTTTTTTTGTTTTTCTCAAATGTATGTTGCTTCCTTGTGGAAGTTTCACTTCATTTGTACTATCTAAAATATCTCCATCATATATTTCAGAAATTAGCTTGCAATCTTGTACATTTAGCTTAACTTGCAATCCTTCTATTGAAATATTTCTTGTTTCAAATAAACTTTTTAGCAATAGGTAATCTGTTTTTGCATTATTTGAAATTGGTGTTATTATATTTTTCTCAATGCATTTTTTTATTGTATTTTGTTCTAAGTCAGAAAAGTCTATTATATTTTTCATGAATTTATTTTTGCTTACTGGTAAATATTTTAAATATCTAATTTTGTAAATATAGTCTATTAATCTATCTTTTTCGTTCAAATCATCTAAAAGTTTACTAAACTCTTTAAAAAATACCTTCTGCAAATCTTCAATTTTTAAAGTATTTACTTCTTCTGCAAATTTTATCCTATTTTCTATTTCTTGTTTAATTTTGACAAATTCTATAGGATTTTGAAGTTTGTTATATTCTTCTATTTCATTTAAAATCCTCTGTCTTTTATTTTGTATCATTTCTTCATAATGACTAACACTAAATATTTTTTGCTCATTTGGCAGGTCTTTATTATGATTAATGTATGCATCTCTTAATTCTTTAGGATTGTTAAGCTCTTCATCTATTTCTTTTATTTTACCAAGTAAATCTTTCTTTATTTTAGTTATGTTTTCAACATACTCTGTTCCAGCTTCCATTTCTTTAAGTTTTGCTTTGTCATTTTTCAAATTATTTGATGCAATCTCAGCTTGTTTTTCATCATATTCTAAATAAAACTTTGTTGCTATTTTTTGCATTTCTTCTAACAATTCACTTGGAACAACATTATTTATTTTTTCTATATTACTTGATTTCAAGTTATTTACGTATTTTTCACCTAATAAAAATATTAAATCTGTATATAAAGCATTACATTCTAAACTTTCTATTTCGTTTACTATTTGTGACCAAGAAAATCCATTAAAATCTCGTATTACTTCTGAACTTGAAATGCATTTTCCTATTTGCACCGCTCCTAGCATAGACTTATCTTTTAAGCTCAAATTAGAATTGATTTTGTCTAAACCAGCTTTTATTATGCTATATAATACTACTTTTTCATTTGGGAAAAATATGACTTTTTGTTCATTATTATATTTATTATTTGGCTCTTCTTCTACTATTTTGCATCTTGACTTAGTTAATTCTTTTTCTAATTCTGAATTTGGTTTTGCTATTTCTATTTCCTTGCAATATTTTTCTACTATTTCTATTATGTTTTCTAAAAATTCTTCTTTTGAAGGTACTTCTCTTTTTACAGTTTTATAGTCATTATATGCTCCATCAATTTTATAAAGCATACTAAGCAAAAGGTTTTGAGCTTCTTTGTCAAACCTTTTGCTTTCGCATATTTCTTCTAATTCTTCACTATAATCTTTTTGTAAAAGTTTAGACTTCACTTGTTTCTCCTTTGTAGTTTTTTATTATATTAAAAGTATTCGATGTTACAATTCACAGTTTCTTTTTTAGATAAGCTTCAATATATGTTCTAGAGCATTTCAGCGAACGAGAGCAGTCACAGCAATTATGACCTGTAATACGGGTTATCTTCGAAGTGGAGCGGGCAAGCTGGAGCGAAGCGACCCGCGCAGTGAAATGCGGAAGAATGTATATTGAAGCTTAAGAAAAAAATGATTTAACAGTGAATTGTAACTCTCAATTATACAATCATAATGTACTAAAAATTTTATTCTTCTGTAGTAGCACTTTCAACTTCAATCGTGTTGTTATTAGTAGAAACTTGGCTATCTGCCGGTGCCATTTTTAATTCTTCCCATCTTTCTTTTGACATCAATACTTCTCTTGGTTTGCTTCCTTGGTAGCCTGAAATAATACCTCTTTGTTCCATTTGGTCTATTATTCTACCAGCTCTAGCATATCCAACCTTAAATCTTCTTTGTATAAATGATGTTGAAGCTTGTCCAGTTTCTACAACTAAATCTATTGCCTCATCTAATAATGGATCTGTGTCATCTTCTTCATCATCTTCTGATACTGCCTTTTCAGGTTCTCCACTCTTTTCAATTGACTCAATTATATCTTCATCATATTGAGTTTCGCCGTCTTTTTTCAAGAATTTCACTATATTTTCAACTTCTTTGTCTGAAATAAAAGCTCCTTGAATTCTTACAGGTTTTGGTGCCCCTGATGGATAGAAAAGCATATCTCCTTTTCCTAAAAGTTTTTCAGCTCCTGCACTATCTAGTATAGTTCTTGAATCTACTTGTGATGAAACTGAAAATGCAATTCTTGATGGTATATTTGCTTTTATTATACCAGTAATTACGTCAACTGATGGTCTTTGTGTTGCAATTACTAAATGCATACCTGCTGCTCTTGCCATTTGGGCTAATCTACAAATGGCATCTTCAACGTCTTTTTGAGCAACCATCATTAAATCTGCAAGCTCGTCTATAATTATAACTATTTGAGGTAATTTTGGATTTCCTTCTTTTTCTGCTAAAGAATTATATCCCTTCATATCTCTAACTTTTTTCTCTGCAAATAAGCTATACCTTTTAACCATTTCTTGAACAGCCCAAGCTAGTGCACCTGCCGCTTTTTTAGGGTCTGTTACAACTGGAATTAATAAATGTGGAATTCCATTATATACTGAAAGTTCAACAACTTTTGGATCAATCATAAGAAGTTTTACTTCACTAGGTTTAGCTTTATATATTATGCTTGTAATTAAAGTATTTATACATACTGATTTACCAGATCCTGTTTGACCTGCTATAAGAGTATGAGGCATTTTTGCTATATCTGTTACAACAATGCTACCAGCAACATCTTTGCCAAGTGCAAATGCAAGTTTTGACTTACTATTTATAAACTCATCAGATTCAATAATGTCTCTTAAAGGTACCATATTTTTTTCTTTATTTGGTACTTCTATACCAACAGTATGTTTACCAGGAATAGGTGCTTCAATTCTTATAGTTTCAGCCTCTAATGCTAGTGCAATATCATCTGAAAGGTTAGCTATTTTACTAACTCTTACTCCTTCTGCTGGTGCTAATTCATATCTAGTAATGGCTGGACCTACTGATACATTTTCAACTTTTGCTGATACACCAAAGCTATACAGAGTTCTTCTTAGCTTTTCAGCAGTAGCTAGAAGTCTC
This sequence comes from uncultured Clostridia bacterium, assembly GCA_944392415.1. GTDB lineage: Bacteria > Bacillota > Clostridia > TANB77 > CAG-508 > CAG-793. Next base: position 6,078 of record CALXWN010000018.1, read on the forward strand.
TTCTCACTATTTTGATCAGTTTTATTTTCCCCTTCTTCTAATAATGTGATAGGTGGAAATTCATAATGTTCATCATGTACTGTTATTCCATGGTCAAGCTGTAAAACTTCTTTAGTTTTAGCCTCTTTTTCTTCCTCTTGACTAGTGAATAAATCATCTCCAGATGTAGGCACAACTGCCTGTTTTGGGCTAGTTGCATTTTTCTTGGAAAAGATTGATGCATCCAAATTATCTTTTGAATGGTCATACTTTTTAGGTTCATTTAAATTTATAGTAATTTGTTCTTCTAAATTTTCTTTATTTCTAGCTTCTCTTTCTTGTTTTTCTCTTAATCTTCTCTCTCTTCTAGTTTCCTGTCTTTCAGGCGTTACATTAGCAATGTTTTGTTTTTGCTGTTCTCTTACTTGTTCTCTTTCTTTACTCTTTTTAGCTTGTTTTTCTGCAAATTTATCTATCGAATTAGAAATTGCCTCTGCTGGATGGAGTCCAAATATAAATACTAATGCAATCAAAGAAACACCAATTGAAGCAATAACTGTTCCTAATATTCCTATTAAATTTATTAGTGGTGCTGCTATTGCAGTTCCAAGCACACCTCCACCAATATCCATTGTTCCCAAAGTATATGCTTGTTTTAAAATTGTGTCAGTTGTAGCAGAAATATCTATATTTCCTTTAGATATTTGATAACAGCTAAATATAACATCAATCAAAACAAGTATACATACAAACATGAAAATTTTAGGTAAATAATATTTAGTATCTTTATCATATGCTATGTATAAAGAAAACGCAAAAAGAGCCACTGGAACTAAGTACTTAATGTATCCAAGTACTCCTCCTAATGCAGGACTAAGTGTTTGTCCTAAATATCCTGATTTTGTATATATAAGTACAGCAAGCAAAATACTAAGTACTATAAGTATTGCAACTGTAATGTTTAGCTTCTTTTGTTCTTGCTTTTTTTTGCTTTTTCTTCCTCTTGGCATTAATTTCTCCTCCGTTTATTTCAATTATTCTATTTTATTGTATCATTATTGTTTTTAAATTTCTACTATTTTTAAGAAATTTTTTTACTTTGACGGTCCTTTTCGTAAAATGAATAGCAAAACAAAATTTTTGGAATAATATATGTTATATGGTAGATAATAATTCGGGGAGGATTACATGGTTTCATTATGTATTAAGGATAATAACGACAAAGTTCAAAATTTCTTAATGAAAAAAATTGGCGAATCGACCATTCCCGATATATATTATTCTAGACATATTTTCAAAATTTATGAAAATGTTATTATTCACTACAAAGGTAAAGACTTGGATAAGTTTTACAATTTCTTATCTAGCCTTATTTCTGATGCTATTATAAATTATTATGAACCAACAATTGTAAAACGTTTAATTTTAAAAGATTATTTTTATTTTGATGCATTAGATAGGAATTCTATTTACAATGAGTTTAATATTCTCAATCATAATAGCAAAAAATATTTGAATAATGATATTTTAGAATATATAGAAAATCATAAAAGTATTATTTTAGATGGTTTTATTAATTTTAGATTAAATAATTATAAAAGTGCTCTTGAGCCTCTAGTTGAAAGTGCGGTTAGTAAATTTGTATTAGATAAAGAATATTTGGAATTTGTAAGTCTTCTTAAAGGTTATGTAGATTCTAAAATTCCTGAACCAATTAAAATTCATTTAATTTATGCTAATAAGGAGTCAATTTTATTAGATGAAAATTACAATATGCTTGAACTTGAAGACTTTGATTCTGAGTATTTATCTGATATATCTTTTTCTCAAAATGATTACGCTTTAAATACTTTGATTGGAAAATTACCAGAAAACATATATATTCATCTTATTTCTCCTAAGGATGAATATATAGAAACATTAGAACTTATCTTTGGAAAAAGAATTCATATATGCACTGGGTGTGCTATTTGCAGTGCGTATAAGCTTTTAAATTTAAAATAAGTATCATTATAGTTAAGTATTAAAATTTTTAACAATACCAATATAGCTATAGAACATATATTGGTATTGTTCTAATATTTACTTTTTTAACTCTAAAGATAATTTTTACAGTTTACTCTACACTCTTAAGTGACTCTATCATATCAATTTTCTTTAATGAGAAATACGTAATAATATTTACAATAATAGCAAATACAGCAGTTATAATAACTCCAAATAAGTAGCTCCAAACTGTTATTTGCGGATTAAACATAAGCATATCTATTTCACAAGTTTTTATAATATACAATGTTAAGAAATATCCTCCGCCTATGCCAAATAACATGCCAATTACTGTAAGTATTATTGTTTCCCTTGAAATATAATCATATACTTCTTTATCATAAAAGCCTAATACTTTTATTGTTGCAAGTTCTCTTATTCTTTCTGTAATATTGGCATTTAATAAGTTATACAATACTACAAAAGCTAGTAAACCCGCAGATATTATAAGTATCCATACTACCAAATCCATATTGTTCATTACTTCGGCAAATATGTTTTCAGTATTTGACATAAATGTTACGCCTGAAATGTAATCACTATTAGATAAAATTTGCTCTCCCAATTCGTCTTCCTCTGACTCTTCCATGTCAGTTGTATTTACATATACTACATTATAGCCAATTCTCGTATCATATAATTGATTATATAAGTTTGGCGTCATATAAATGTAATGATAAATATAATTTTCAGTAATTGCATTTACTTTTACATTACATTCTTTATCATCGCTATTTAAGATTTTTATTTCATCCCCAACTTTTATATCCAACAATTTTGATAGTTTTTCTGTTATAATTACTCCGGTATCATCTAAAACATATTTTTCATCATTATCAGTTCTTGATTCTAACACAATAAAATTGCTTAGGTTTTCCACATTTTGAGGTACAATTAATTGTATTGATTGAGTGTTATCATTTTTGTCTATTGTAACAGATTGAACATTTACATTTAACACATCTTCTGTATATTCATAATTTTTCAAAATATTATCTATATTTTCTAGTTCTTCATTTTTGTACTCATCTTTTAATGTTACACTTATATTATATAAATCTATTTTTCCGTACTGTGAAGGAATCATGCTACTTATTGCATCTCTAAGACCAAATCCCGCTATAATAAGTGCTGTACATCCACCCACGCCTATTATTGTCATCATAAATCTTTTTTTGTATCTAAATATATTTCTCGCTGTTACTTTTTTAGTGAAGTTTAATCTTTTCCATATAAATGTTATACGTTCTAATAAAACACGTTTTCCTGGTTTTGGAGCTTTTGGTCTCATTAATGCTGCAGGTTTTTGTTTTAATGTTTTATAGCATGAAATTACTGTAGCTCCTATTGTGCAAAGCATTGCTGCAAGCATACCTGCTGTTGCATAAGTCATATTAAATTCAAGTATTACATCTGGTACATCATAAACCATTGCATAAATATCTGCTATTACTTTGGGAAGTATACTAAATCCAATTACTAATCCAATTAACCCACCTATAACAGTTGCAAGTGTTGCATAAATAATATATTTGCTAGCTATTTGCAACTTGTTATATCCAAGTGCTTTTAGTGTACCAATTTGCACTCTTTGTTCTTCAACCATTCTTGTCATTGATGTTAAGCTAATTAATGCTGCAACAATGAAGAATACTATTGGAAAAACTTGTGCCAAATTTGCAACTCTGTCAGTATCTTGCATATAGCTTACATAGCCTGCATTTTGCTGTCTATCTAATATGAACCAAGTTGGTCTTTCTATTGAATTAACCTCTTCTTCTGCATCGTCCAATTCTTTTTCCGCATCTGATATTTTTGAGTTAAATTCTTCTCTTGATTTAGCAAGTTCTGCTTCCGCTTCTTCTATTTGCTTTACACTTTCATCTAATTTTTTCTCAGCTGAATCAAGCTCTGCATAAGTACCGTTTTTTGTTTTATTTAATTGTTCTTCCTTGCTTTGTAGTTCTGCTTTAGCAGAATCAATTTTCTTTTGCCCATTTGCTAATTCTGCTTTTGCTGTTTGTATAGCATTTTCTGTATATGTTACTGTTTGATTTATATCTGTTATTCCTTGTGCCTCTAGCTGTTTATCTATTACTATAATTCCAGCTTCTATTTTTGAAATAGATACATTTAATTCATTTATTTGCTTTTTTAATTCTTCTTTTTTTTCTTCATTAGAAACATTTAATTGTTTTTCTAGAATTTCTAATTGTGCTTTACTTGTAGATAATGTGTTTTGAAGATTATTATATTGCTCTTGAATTTGTTTAAGTTCATTTAGGCTTGTTTCATAATCACTTATTTGCTTTTCTGCCTCTTGTTTTTTTGCGTTAAAATCATTTTCATTTTGTTCTAATGTATTTTTAGCATCAAGCAATTGTTTTCCGGCTTCATTAAACTCATTATTTGCCTTTGCTCTGTTTGCAGCTATTTCAGTTCTTCCATTTTCTAATTCTTGTTTTGCTGAATTTATTTCATTTTCAGCATCTTGAAGTTGTTTTTCTCCATCTGCTTTTTGCGTTTCAAATTCATTTTTTGCATCTTGAAGTTTTTGATTTGCCTTGTCAAATAAAGCATTGTATCTTGCTTCTTTTCTGGCATCTGCAATTTTTTCAATCTCATCTTCTGCTTGCTCTGTTAAATCTTCATATTTATCATCATAACATTTTAAATCTTTTGCACCATTTACTGTTATATAAATATTTGTGTAAATATTTGCATTTATATTATCTGGACTAACATATAAATAATAGTTAATTACACCAGAACCAAGCTTTGTACTTCCTCTATCTGTAGAAATATACATTGGAGACCTTACAGTTCCTACTATTTGCAAATCATTTGTTTTCAGTACTGAAATATCATTTCCATCATCATCTGTAATATTGTCTACTTGAACTTTTATGGTATCTCCTATATTGTATTCTGTACCTTGCAAAAAAGCCTCTTCAACTACACATTCATTTTGATTTTCTGGTAACCTACCACTTGTAACTTGTAAGTCATTGATTGAACTTGCAAGACTTTCCAACTTTACTACAAATTGCTTATCTCCTGCTGTAACCATTGCATCTGTTTGATATGTACCTTGTGCATCATCTATTAGGTCCAGTTTTTCTAGTTCTGTTATGTCTTCATCAGTAAGTCCAAGTGTAGATATTACCTGAATATCCATAACATTTTTATCATCAAAATATGTATCCAAAGTCAATTTCATATCAGGGCTAGTAGCTTTTATTCCAGCAAAAAATCCTACTCCTAAAAGTACAATTAGAAGTATTGATATAAATCTTTTAAATCCCTTTATTATTTCTTTAAAACAATCTTTTAATAAGGCTTTTTTCATGGAACTCACCCCTTTACTACTTGCTTTCTTGTTTTGAAAATTTTTTTATTATATTTTTACGTAACTATTTCTAATATTATAATTTAAATTTCATCTACCACTCAATTTTTTCAATTGGAACTGGATTTTCATTTAATTCTATGCTTGATGCTGTACCATTTTTGAAATGTATTACTCTATCTGCCATAGGTGTTAAAGCTCCATTATGAGTAATAATTATTACAGTCATATTTTCTTTTCTGCAAGTATCTTGCAATAACTTAAGTATTTGCTTACCTGTTTTATAATCTAATGCTCCGGGTAGGCTCATCACATAAAAGTAATTTAGGATTTTTAGCAATTGCTCTAGCAATAGCAACTCTTTGCTGTTCTCCTCCTGATAATTGTGAAGGAAAATTCTTTATTCTATCGCCTAAACCAACTTTGATTAATATTTCTTTTGGATCTAGTGGCTTTTTACAAATTTGAGTTGCAAGTTCAACATTTTCTATTGCTGTTAAATTTTGAACCAAATTATAAAACTGAAATACAAATCCTATATCTTCTCTTCTGTATTTTGTTAGTTGCTTATTCTTAAATTTAGAAATATTTTTTCCATCAATAATTACTTCTCCTGATGTTGCAGTATCCATACCTCCTAAAATATTTAAAGCTGTTGTTTTTCCTGCACCACTAGGTCCAACTATAACCACAAGCTCTCCTTTTTCTATTTGAAAGTTTGTATTATCTAAGGCTTTTATGCTTACTTCTCCCATTTTGTATTCTTTTATTACATTTTTAAACTCAATATATGACATAATGTGTGACCCTTTCTTTTTTATTTGTATTTATTCTTAAATTATTGTATTTGTCCAGGCAAATTTTCATATAAAGGAATTATAAAGTTATATTTTCTTCAGTTAATATATTTCTTGGGTCCATTTGGTGTGCAATTGCAATATTTGATGCACATAGCCAATGACCATTGTCAAAAGTTTTATCCTTATCTATTTCACATACCCAGTTTTCTGGATACTCCATATAGTCTGGAATGAGGTTTAAAGGATTTGTTCTCATATCTGAATGACCTTCATTTGTAATTACTTCATTCCAATCTAGTTTTGTATAGAAAAGAATAAAATTCCAATTAGGATGTTTACTCTTTAGTTCATCTATTAAAGCTTTGTATCCAGAGTATTTTTCTTCAGCTAAGTTTTCTCCGTTATAGGCTACATATTTTTGCCTTTTCATATCATTAATAATGGCAATAGTAAGTGCCAAGGTTAAAATAATAACTGCTATAGTTGATATTGCAATTATTATTTTTATTTTTGGGCTTAATCTTTTTAAGTTTGCAACCTTTTTTACCTTCTCTTTTATTGTTTCTAGGTCAGGAAATGCATCAAGCAATCTCTTACCTTTCCAGTTAGTTTTTAGTAATTCTCTTGCCTTTCTAGTTATTTCATATGTATTATCCTTTTTATTTTGTGCAGCTACATTTTTTACTGTAGAAGTAACTTTTGAAATTACATTACATGATATAATCATATCTGCTATTAATATAATGAACAATACTAAACTTATTATTTTTGATACATCCGATGGTATATAGCTTAATAAATTATAAAATAATGGATTTAGCACATATATAATAACTAAACCTAATATACCAAATGGAATCATTGTTTCTAAACAAACTCTACCATTTATATTAAATTTGTTATGGCTATAATCCCACCATCTTGCATGAAATAGTTTTTCCATTATCCAACTTGTAAAGTACTCTAGTAAGCCACATAATATAACTGCCATACAAAATACTACAAACCAATCATCTTTATAGTTTGATAATACTAGAGTTATAAGAATAGCTCCACACCCATATATAGGACAAATTGGACTAATTAAAAATCCTCTATTTACTACCTTTTTTTCTACTATTGAACAATTTATAACTTCTACAACCCATCC
>CALXWN010000019.1:0-13259 GCA_944392415.1 uncultured Clostridia bacterium
TTTTCTACTGCTTCTTTAATATTATCCTTGTATTTAACTAAATCTTTTGAAAGTATAGATTGCTCATTATCTGCTCCGCCACCTGCAAAAACTATATCATAAGAAGTAAAATCAGGAGCTTCATCACCAATACAATACTTATCTACTATTAAATTAAATCCTCTTTTTTCTAATCTATATTTAAGGACCTGTATATTGCCATAATCCCCGTACAATTCAAGCATATCAGGGTACAAATACAATAATTTAATTTCTTTCATTCAATAACTCCTTTTTACGTTGGGGACGGACCTTTTTGTAAAATTTCCCTTCTCGTTGGCTGCAGAGCTGTATAATTTGCAATTACATATTTTTTTGTGTTGGTTTTATATAAAGCTTGCAGAGCTTCTTTTAAATCTAAATATGGTTCTATTTTATTTGCATCAAATCCGCTCGTCTTTATTCTTATTGCCATATCGTAAGCTCTAGTTCCTGCTGTAACTATTCTAGTTACGTTTTGCACATTAAAATTAATGTCCCATATCCAAGACACATCATGTCCATCAGCTGAATTATCATTTAATACAAATAATAATTCTTTTTCTTCTGTGTCTTCATTTAGAGTTCTTAGCGACACATTGGCTCCTGTAGGATTTTTTGCTAAGTTTATAATTGTTTCACAGCCATTTATTTTTACATTTTCTGCTCTTCCATTATCTAACTTAAATGTTTTTATAGCTTCTTTTGCATCTAAATCATAAAGTTTAGCCACACTTATAACCGCTGCATAATTATAAATTGTATAGATGTTATTAGCTAAAAATTCATAAGAAATATCTTCTTCTTTAAAAGTTTTTGCGTCTAAATCTACGTTTTCTACTTTTGTATACAAGTTTTCCTCACCATATCCACATTTTGGGCATTTGAATTTTCCTATATGCGAATATTGATAATACTCATATTCAAGTCTTGTTTTATCAAATGGGCAGAATTTTCCTTCACCAGCTTCGCTTTGCTCTTCAGTTGCATATTTATATTTATCTACACTAAAATAATATACATTTTTATTATTTTCGTTTGCTCTCCCTAATCTTGCAACATTGGGGTCATCATTATTTAATACTAAATTGCCATCATAAGTTTTTAAGAACTCATTTATTTTTAATATTAAGCTTTCAACTTCTCCATTTCTATCTAGCTGGTCTCTAAAGAAATTTAGAACGACAAGTGTATTTAATGGTATTTTCTTAAAAACTATTGGTACATAACTTTCATCTACTTCAAATGTCACAAAATCTGCTTTAATTTTGCCTGTTAATGTACAAGACTTTATTAAGGTTGTAATGATTCCTGTTTCCATATTATTGCCTTCTCTATTACTTACTACCTTTTTGCCATTTTGCTCTAACATATATCGAATAGCATTGTTTGTTGTTGTTTTTCCATTTGTAGCAGTTACTGCAATTACTGGGCAATCTATTTTTATACTTTTTAAAATATCTGGGCTTAGTTTCTTTACTATTTTTCCCAACATATTTCCATTATCTTTATGTAGTATTTTGCATAAAATATTTGCAAAAAAATTCAAAACTTTTGCAAATAATATAACGAATAAATTATACATTTTCTATCCTTTTCTAAATTACAATTTTTTTACCTTCTCGGTCATTTGTGTAAATTTTATATTTGACAAATATACCAAAAGTATGTATAATAATTATAGGAAATGAAGCCACAGAAATGTGTGCTACCAATTATATTGATAAAAACACCACATAGCTAGGCAAAGCGTAATGTGGTGCTTTTTATTATTTGCTCAAAATTATTACTATAACTGTGTATGTAAGGTGGTAGCACCCACACTGCTTATTTCATTCCCTATGAAAATAACTATACTATAATTCGCTAAAGAAATCAAGATATTATAACCATATTTTAGTTTTTAATTTTTCTGTATTCCCCAATTCAATTTCTTCAACTTCGCCTGTAGCCATATTTTTCAAAGATGCTTTTCCTGTTTCTATTTCATTATCTCCAATTGTTATAACAAATTTAGCTTGTTTTTTGTCTGCATATTTTAGCTGAGCTTTTAAGCTTCTTCCCATTATGTCTTTTTCAGCATAAATGCCAGCCTCTCTTAAATTTTCGACATATTTTGTTGAAAACAAATTTGCTTTATCGCCTATATATGCTACAAATATTTGCATATTTTTTTCTAAATTTAAATCTTTATTATTTGCTTCAAATACATCTATTAATCTTTCCATACCTGTTGCAAATCCTATGGCTGGAGTTTTTGGTCCACCTAGCTCTTCTGCTAGACCATCATATCTTCCTCCACCAAGTACTGTTAATCCATCTATTTTTGATACAAACTCAAAAACAGTTTTGGTATAATAGTCTAATCCTCTTACTATATTACTATCTACTTTGTACTCAATTCCTAGTTCATTCAACATATTTTTAAGATTTTCAAAATGTGTTTTGCATTCTTCACATAAAGAATCTAATATTCTTGGAGCATTTTGATTTAACTTTTTGCAAGTTTCTTCTTTACAATCCAATATTCTCATAGGATTTTTCTCAAATCTAGTTTTGCAAGTATCACAATATTTATCTAAATTAGGTCTAATAAAATCTTTTAGTGCCTCTTTATATTCATTTCTACACTTTGGACATCCTATGCTATTAATATTTAATTCAATGTCTTTAATATTTAGTTCTTCAAAAAATTTGCTACACATTTGGATTATTTCTACATCTGCCATATATGAATCTGAACCAAATAATTCTACACCAATTTGATTGAATTCTCTTTGTCTACCTTTTTGAACATTTTCATATCTGTACATAGACATTTTGTACCATAATTTTAGTGGTGATGGTTCGCTAGATAACCCGTCTTCTATGTATGCTCTAACAACTCCTGCTGTTCCCTCTGGTCTTAAAGCTATTTTTCTTCCACCTTTATCTTCAAAATTGTACATTTCTTTTTGTACAACATCAGTTGTTTCTCCAACACCTCTTTGAAATAAGTCTAAGCTTTCTATTATAGGTGTTCTTATTTCGTTATATCCATATCTTTCGAACAAATCTTTTGCTTTTGCTTCGATATATTGCCAAGTAACTACTTCTTTTGGTAATATATCTCTAGTACCTTTTAATTTTTGTATCATGATTCTTTCTCCTTTCTTAATTTCTATTTTTCTCATCACCAATTGTAGTTGCAATTCCATGTCCCGGATAAACAAAAGTATTTTCTGGTAATTCAAATAGTCTTTTTAATGATATTTTTAATTCCCTAAGATTTCCTGTTGGAAAATCTGTTCTACCATATCCCATATACATTAAAGTATCACCAGTAAAAACAATTCCTTCTTCCTTACAGTATAAACTTGTTCCATCATTTGTATGTCCGTGGAGTTAATATTACTTCAAGTTCTATTTTTCCAATATGTAAAATGTCTTTATCATCAACTCTTGAATCTACTGAGGTGTATAGCTGTTTTTGCAAGTTGTCTTCTTTATTCTGTTCATTGTCCTCATGGCTCAAATTATCTATTTTACTTATATTATTAGCCTCAAAATTAATCATATTAAATAAATTAATCTCTGGATTATTAATGTTTTCTGCACCTTTTCTACTAATTAATATTTCTCCGCCATAAGTATTTTTAAGTTCCTCTGCTTTTTCAATATGGTCCATATGTGAATGAGTCAAATATATATATTTTAGTTTTGCATTTAAAATTTTAAGCATTTCTATTATTTTTTCTATGTTTCCACCCGGGTCTATGCATATTGCTTCTTTTGTTTCTTCATCTTGCATGATATAACAATTGGTGTAATCATCTATTAACCTTGATTTTACTTCAATTTGCTTTAGTATCATGATTTTCCTTTCTTTAGTTTCTACTTTATTTCTTACGTTTTACATCATACACACTGTCTATTTTTCCTAATTCTCTTTGGGCTTTAGTTAAATCTTCTTTATTTTTTACTTCTAAAGTAAGTTCTACTGTTGCAATCTTCTCTTTACTTGCTTTAGCAGAAACTGCAATTAACCTTGTATCTGTATTTCCTATTATTTTTATAACATCTGCTAAAAGTCCTTCTCTGTCATTTGCAAATACTGTTATGTCAACATTATACGCTGATTCTTTCTTTTCATCCCAGTAAACATCTATAATTCTGCCTTCATCTTCAAGCAAATCTTTTACATTTTTACAATCTTTACGGTGGACTGTTACACCTCTACCTCTTGTAATATATCCTATTATTTCGTCTCCCGGTACTGGATTACAGCATTTAGAAAGTCTTACTAAGCAATTATCTATTCCTTTTACTATAATACCTGTTTTTGAAGATTTAGCCCTTGGTGTAGATTGTAATTCAACAATTTTTTCTTCAACATTTTCGTCTTCATGGAATTTTCTATATTCTTCTAGAGTTCTAGTTATTATTTTATTTGCAGTAATTGAGCCAAATCCAACTGCCGCATACATGTCATCTAAAGTCTTAAATCCATATCTTTGAAGAGCTGGCAAGTAATACTTTTGCACAAATAAATCTTCTTCTGTCAGTTCAATTCTTTTAATCTCTTTTTCTATTAAATCTTTACCTTTAGCAATGTTTTGTTGTTTTTCATGTTTCTTAAACCATTGTTGGATTTTAGTTTTTGCAGATGTACTTTGCACAAATTTAAGCCAATCTCTACTTGGTCCTTTGCTGTTATCATTTGTAATAATTTCAACAATATCTCCACTCTTTAATTTAGTTACTATTGGCATCATCTTGCTGTTGATTTTACAACCAACCATCTTGTTGCCAATTTCTGCATGAATCATATATGCAAAGTCTATTGGAGTACTACCATTTGGTAATGTTTTTATTTCACCTTTTGGAGTAAATACATATACTTCATCCTCAAACAATTCTGTTTTCAGGGTTTTCATAAATTCTTGAGGGTCTTGCATATCTTTTTGCCATTCTAAGCTTTCTCTTATCCAAGCAAGCTTATCATCTGTAACAACAACATTTGTCTTTTTACCTTTTAAAAATCCTGATTCTTTATATGCCCAGTGTGCTGCAATACCAAATTCAGCAATTCTATGCATATTGTATGTTCTTATTTGCACTTCAAAAGGTGTTCCATTTGGACCAATTAATGTTGTGTGAAGTGATTGATACATATTAGGTTTTGGAACTGCAATATAATCTTTAAATCTTCCTGGCATAGGTGTATAAAGCTCATGCACAACACCTAAAGCTGCATAACAATCTTTTACCGAATTTACTAATATTCTTAATGCAAATAAATCGTAAATTTGGTCTAGAGTTTTGTTATCTCTTTGCATTTTTCTATAAATAGAATATAAATGCTTGGCTCTACCAGTAATTTCACCTTCTATTCTTTCTTTTTTCAAATTAACTTTTATTTCTTCTTTTATTTCATCAATGAATTTAAGTCTTTCTTCTCTTTTCTTATCTATTCCTGCAACCAACTCTCTAAATTCTTCTGGATATAAATATTTAAAAGCTAAATCTTCAAGTTCCCATTTTAAAGAATAAACACCAAGTCTATTTGCAAGTGGAGCATATAAATCCATGGTTTCTTTTGCATTTGCAATTTGTCTATCTCTTGTTAAAAATTTAAGAGTTCTCATATTATGTAGTCTATCTGCTAATTTTATAAGTATTACTCTTATGTCTTTACCCATTGCAAGGAACATTTTTCTGTAATTTTCAACTTGTTGCTCTTCTGCACTTACATAATTAATTTTTCCAAGTTTAGTAACACCATTTACCATTTCGGCAATTTCTGGGCTAAACTCTTTTGAAATATCTTCAATTGTAACATCAGTATCCTCTGCTAAGTCATGCATTAAAGCAGCACAAATTGTAGCATCGTCCAAGCCTAAGCTAGATAGTATATATGCCACTTGAATAGGATGAATTATATAAGGTTCACCTGATTTACGCTTTTGGTCTCCATGATGAGCCACAGCATAATTGTAAGCTTTCATTATTAACTTTGAATCTGATTTTCTATTATGTTTTTTTGTTTCATTTATTACATCTTTTATTGTAACCTCTTTTACTTCTGACATATATACCCCCTTACCTGTCGAAATATACATTCTTTCCTATTTTACGGCGGAACCACCGCCGCCCGCTTTCGCTCCGCTCCGAAGTCGCCTACGCTCAGCTAAAATATCAAGAACATATATTTAGACTTTAAATACTAGTCCTCATATCTTTTAGAGTTATCTGCACATTTTCCAAGTCTTTATACCTATTTACACTTATGTTTCCAACAATATCTACTTTATCTCCAATTTGATATTTTTCTGCTAAATCTCCCATGCTAAATCCAATTGCGTCAATATAATTATTGCCATCTAATAGAACTAATTTCAAATGTTTCCCCTCAGATAAAGTTCTAATCGATATGATTTTTAAATTTTTATATAACACAATTGGCATACTATTGCTTTCACCAAATGGTTCTAATAAAGAAATTTTATCTATTCCAGAAATACTTATATCTGATGAATTTATTTCTTCATCAATCAAAAGCTCTGGTTCTAAGTTTTCTATGTTTTTTGTTTTTGCATATTCTATAATTGCTTTTTTAAAAGGTTCAAAATTTTTAGTTTTTAAACTTAGTCCTATTGCCATACTATGCCCTCCGCAAGCTGTTAAGTAATCTTTGCAATTATATACTGCTTCATGTAAGTCAAATCCTTGTATACTTCTACCAGATCCTTTTGAGTTTTCTCCTTCAAAACAAACTAGTATACTTGGTTTATATGTAATATCTGTTACTTTTGATGACACAATTCCTATGACACCATGATGCCATCCTTCTTTTCCAAGTACAATGCAAGGCTCATCTTTTTCTTTAGAAATTAATTCTAGAGCTTCATTATATATATTTTTTTCAATCTCTTGTCTTTGTCTATTATATTCCTCTAACTTAATTGCTAAATTTCTAGCTTCAATTGGATCATTTGTTAAAAACAAATTTAATGCATCTTCTTGATGTCCCATTCTGCCACATGCATTGATTCTTGGAGAAATTCCAAAAGAAACAAATGTAGAGTCTATTTTTTTAACACCTATCATACTTATTAAAGTTTTTAGTCCAATATTTTTTGTAACTGCTACTAACATTAAACCTAATTTTGCAATAACTCTATTTTCATCGATTAATGGCACTATATCTGAAATTGTTCCTATACATGCTATATCTATATATTTTAGCCATTCATTTTCATTTAAATTTAGCTTAATGCTTAATGCCTGAGTTAACTTGAAAGCTACTCCGCAACCTGCTAACCCATTAAAAGGATATTCATTATCTTTTCTTTTGGCATCTACAACTGCTGTCGCCTTTGGCAACTCTTCTGGCACTTCGTGATGGTCTGTTATTATAACATCTATTCCTAAACTTTTTGCAAGTTCAACCTCATTTATTGCTGTTATTCCACAGTCAACCGTAATCATTAAATTGTATCCTTCGCTTGCAATTTCTCTTATTGCTTCTTCATTTAGGCCATAGCCTTCATCTAATCTATTGGGAATATATGTGCCTACCTCAATGCCTCTATCTCCAAAAAATCTTTTTAAAATTGTTGTACTTGTAATTCCATCTGCATCATAGTCACCATATATAACTATTTTTTCTTTATGTTCCACTGCTTTTAAAATTCTATTTACTGCAACTTCCATATCTGGCAATTTAAAAGGATTATGAAAATCTTTTCTTGTGGGATTTAAAAATATTTCTATCTCTTTGTCTGTCAAATCCTTTTCTGCTAGTTTTTGTGCAACTATATATGTTAGATTAAATTTCTTAGATATATCTGATATTCTATTCTCATCATTTTGTTTAAGCTTCCATTTTTTATTCATTAAAAAAATTCCTCTCTATATACTTCTCTCCTTTTAATAAATTTTACCTATAAAATTTATTTTAACAGTAGCCTTATCTCTTGGCTACTGTTTTTATTTATATTGTATATATTTTACCTCATTTATGAATATTTTTCAATGGATAGTCCAAAATTTTACGCTAGGTGCTCATTTTACATTTCAGATGGTTTTTTTGAAAATAATTTCTAATTGGAATGCTCTTTTTGGCCAATTTTTTTAAATTTATTTATTTCGATACTTGCAATAGGTATAAGTACAACTATGTAAGGAATTATATATCTTGATTTTGCTTCCCATATAATATGGAATGCAAATCCTCCCATGAAAATTAATAGTAAATAGATTACATTTACTGAAAGATTTTTTCTATTTTGTATAAGTACAATTATTAAACATACACACATAAGTATTAGTAAAGCCTTTTGGTAAAATGTTAAAGGTTCCTTAATTACATTCAAATAGTCATCCTCACTTTCATGCAACAGATTAAGTCTTACAGCAGAATATGTATTTTCAGACCACATAGAAGCTAGTTTCATTGTATAAAATCTGAATGTATAACCCATATTTTGTGAAAAATATGTAAGCCTATCTTTTATTTTTTCAGCATACTCCTCTTTACTACTTTCTGGATTTTTAAGTGCTGGCTCACCTATATCTTCATTATACCAACCGTTTCCTCTCCAGCTTTCACTCATTCCCATTAAAATATAGCTTATATTCGGATACTCCTTACTCTTGTCTAAATTATATTTGTTTATGTAATAATCGTTCACAATTTGTGCTGGCACAATTGACACTACAATAAAAATAACTATTAATAGAGCATTTATAATATTTTCTTTTACAGTTTTACTTGTTATTTTTGTAAATAAATTAAATAGCAAATAAATTACGGTTGCAATTACAAATATTAAACTATTCATTCTAAACATATATGCAATCATTGAAAAAATTGTAGCAAGAGTAAAGTATTTTAATTTATTATAATCCACAAATTTCATCATATAATAAACACTAAGCAAAGCAAATGCCAAACTTGGTATATCTCCATACACAAAAGTTGAAAGCATTGGTAATGATAAAAATGTCAAGAACAATACCATTAGCCTTACCTTATTTATTTTATGGTTTTTTGAAATCATATTACCTATTTTATATATTGCTACAAGTATTATAATGATTGCTATAACATTTAACGCTCTAGGAGTTCCGAATTCATCAATATGAATAAGCCTAAAGAATAAACTATATAAAAATGCTTGTGGTATTTGTTGATTATATGCTTGAATATATTCTCCAAGTGGAATTCCTGCATATGTATCACTATTAATTATTTCCTCATCATATCCCCTGTAAAATAGCTGACCCATTGAATTTACATGAACTTGGTCACCAACTATTGGAGCTCTTACAAAAATCGTCCAAAGTATATCTGCTATTATATAAATACTTATTGCAGATATAAAAAGTATTTTTCTTAGTTTTTTCTTTTTTTCATCTTTATATAAATATTTATTCAAAATATTTGAAACAAAATAGATTATTAAGCCTATAACTATCAATCCTATAATGTAAAAAATATTATTATAGCTTATTGTTATATGCTCTGAAGCATCTAAATCTGCTGTAAAAATCAGGTTCAAAGCTATAACTATCACTAAAAATATTATTCCAATTATACTGAAAAATCTTTTCACTTCTATCTCCCCTTGTATTTTTTATTGTAAATATTTTTTCAAAATTTTATTTTAAAGTTACTATACCATATTTTCAGGTGATTATCAATAATTTATTTTTTTTAATAACATAGTTTTCAATCAGGAATGGACCGTTTTATTATATAGGAAAAACTTGATTTTTCCTATATAATAAAAACGATTGAGGCTTGCCCCAATCGTTCTTTTTAAATATACTCTTTTAGTTTTTTACTTCTACTTGGATGTCTTAATTTTCTTAAAGCTTTTGCTTCAATTTGTCTAATTCTTTCACGTGTTACTTGAAATTCTTTTCCAACCTCTTCAAGAGTTCTAGCCTTACCATCATCCAATCCGAACCTTAATCTTAATACTTTTGCTTCTCTTGGAGTTAAAGTTGACATTACTTCATCAAGTTGTTCTTTAAGCATTGTATAAGATGCAGCATCTTGTGGTGATGGAGAGTCATCATCTTGTATAAAGTCTCCTAAATGACTATCGTCCTCTTCACCTATTGGAGTCTCAAGCGATACAGGATCTTGAGCTATTTTTTGTATTTCTAATACTCTTTCCACTGAAACATCCATTTCTTTTGCTATTTCTTCTGGTGTAGGTTCTCTACCATTTTGTTGTAATAATTGTCTAGATGTTCTTATAAGTCTATTTATGGTTTCAACCATATGAACTGGGATTCTTATAGTTCTTGCTTGATCCGCTATGGCTCTAGTAATAGCTTGTCTTATCCACCATGTTGCATAAGTACTAAATTTGTATCCTTTTGTATAATCAAACTTTTCTACAGCTTTAATTAACCCCATGTTTCCTTCTTGGATAAGGTCTAAAAATAGCATACCTCTTCCAACATATTTTTTAGCTATACTTACAACAAGTCTTAGGTTTGATTCAGCCAATTTTTGTTTAGCTGCTTCATTTCCTTCTAGAATTTTTTTAGCCAAGTCTAATTCTTGCTCATATGTTAAAAGTGGTATTTTTCCTATTTCTCGTAAATACATTCTAACAGGATCATCTATGCTTACACCTTCTAAGTTATCAACATCTATATCTTCAAAATCTATGCTTTCAACTTCTTCTAAATCTTCTGCATTTGGTTCAATATCTTCCATGTCATCTTTTAAAACATCTATACCACTATTTTCTAGTGCATTAAATATTTCGTCAATTTGTTCTGCAGTAGCATTACCTATTTTAGACGCAAGTTCGCCATATGTTATCTTTCCTTTTGATTTAACATCTGAAATAATTTTTTGAATTTCCTCTGGTGACTTACCTCTCTTAGCTCTAGCAGGTTTCTTTTCCTTTACTTTATTATTTCCTTCTTTTTGCTCCTTATGTGCCATTCTAGCACTATCTATTAAATTAATTGCTACTTTAATATCTTTCTTCTTATCCTTTTTTACAACTTTCTTTTTTGATTTCTTATTCATTTTTAATTCTTTCCTTCCTAGAAATAACATTTTACTATTAAAGTAAATTTTAATATATATGCATACTTTATTTAATCTTTGCTAAGTTTATTATAATAGCATTCAGCTCTTTACCTAAGTTTGATGATTCTTCTTTTGAGATAGAACTATCATTTAGTTTACTAATAATTTCATTTCTTCTCATAACTAAATTATGTTTTTTATACACTTTTTCTATATCTTCTATTCCCTTTTCTACATCTGTTATTTCAAAATCATAAGCCAAAATTCCGCTAATATAGTTAATAGTATCACTATCTTCAAACCAGTTTAAGACATTATCTATACTTTCATTTGGAGATAATTTATCATATAAAACTTGAATTATATTTTTATTTTTCTCAGATTTGATGCTTTCTATGCTAACTATTTGTTTTATTCGTTCAAATGCTTCTTTGGGATAGTTAATTAAAAGATATATTACCATTTGTTCTCGTCTTGATGTTTGCTCATCAACTTTTTCTTCTTGTTTTGGTCTAATTACATTAGGTTTAGCCTCTAAAGTTTTAGGGCTTGCACCTTTGCTTGAATATAATCGTTTATTGATCTCTGCATAAATTGCTTGTTTTGAAATATTGTATGTTTGCGCAATTTTATCAACATATACTTCTCTTTCCATGTTGTTATTTACTTCTGAAAGTATTTTAGCAATTGCATTTAAGAATTTAATTTTGTCACTTACATTATCTGTGTTAAGCTCTTTTTTAAGGTTTTTAACTTTGTATTCTACTACAGATATTGCGTCGTCCATATATTTTTTGAATCTATCCGGACCATATTTTATAACAAATTCGTCAGGATCTTTTGCTCCACTTATTTGTAAAACCCTGATGTCACAACCCATGCTTTGGAGTATTTCCATACCTCTAACTATAGCTGCTTGTCCTGCTCCATCTGCATCATAGCCAAGTATAACTTGCTCTGTAGATTTTCGAAGTAGCCTGCCTTGTGCATCTGTAAGTGCTGTTCCAAGTGATGCTACAACATTTGTAATTCCTCTTTGGAATAATGAGATTGCATCCATGTAGCCCTCAACAATAAGTAATCTTTTCATAACACCTGGATTAAACCTTTTTGCTACGTTTAGTCCAAATAAGTTACGACCTTTACTGTAAACAATATTTTCTGGTGAGTTTATGTACTTAGGTTTGCTGTCATCTAAAACTCTACCACCAAAGGCAATTACTCTGTTTCTTACATCTTGTATTGGAAACATGACTCTATTACGATATCTATCAATGTACATTCCTTTTTCGCTTTTATTTACTAAGCCCGAAGCTAAAATTTCTTCATCTTCAAATCCTTCTTTTCGCAAAGCTTTATATAATTCATCAAATTGACCCGAATAGCCTATCATAAACGACTTTAATGTATTATTGTCTAATTTACGCTTTTTTATGTATTCTTGACCTGGTTTTGATTCTGGTCTGTATAAATTTTTGTGATAAAACTCTGCTGTAAATTGGTTAACATCATAAACCTTAGCTTTAAGTTTAGCTACTTTTTCATCTTCATAACTTGTAAGTGTCGGTAATTTAACTCCTACCCTTTCTGCAAGAATTTGCACACTTTCTACAAAGCTGATATTTTCTATTTTTTGTATGAAGTGAAAAACATTGCCACCAACACCACAACCAAAGCAATGAAAAATTTGCTTATCTGGCGAAACTGAAAATGATGGTGACTTTTCATTGTGAAATGGGCATAAACCAAAATAGTTTCTTCCACTTCTTTTTAATGTAACATATTGTGATATGACATCTATGATATCATTACGGCTTCTAATTTCTTCTAATAATTCATCACTATATCTCACTTTAAACAATCCTTCTTTATACTCATACTATTATTATTCGACATATGTAAACTAAATCCTTCTTAAAATTACAAAAGTCTACATTTTATGTAAAGAAATGCATATTTACATAATATTTATCAAGGTTCAAAATATTAGTGGACTTATTGTTTTGAAGTCCACCTATATAGTCTGTTTTTAGTTTAATTCATTTTAATTATATTTTTTTAAAAGCTGTGTAATAATTATAATTGTGTAATTTAGTCATACTAAATTTTTAATTATTTAAGCATTTGCTGCTCCATTAAATGGTATAAATTTGTTTACAGCATTTTGTTGTAAGTCTATTTTTGCTTCTGTTGGAAC
>CALXWN010000020.1:0-13117 GCA_944392415.1 uncultured Clostridia bacterium
TTAGTACTGCCTTCTGTTTCATTTAAAGTTAATTGTTGATAATACTGTCTTACATCTGCTTCGGCGGTTATTTGTGCTGATGTTTCTCTAACTCTTGTAAAAGAATATATTGTAAGAGATAAAGCCACTACCAACACAAGCACTGCAAAACCCATTTTTAATGCTTCGGTTGCATTTTCCATCTAATAGTTTCCTTTCTGAAACAGTTTATAAAATAATTGCTACTTTCCTTATTTTAATTATCCAGCTGAATTAACTGTTACGACAATTGTTCTTAAATATCCATTACTCCAATATCCAGCATCATTTGCCATAGTTCCAGTTACTGGGTCTCCATTATTATCTCCACCTTCATCTGAGAATACAGATTGGTCACCATACGTAACTTTATACATTTGTCCAGTTCTAATATCTGAAGAGCTTAAAATCTTACCTGTGTCATCTACGACATATATATAATTTCCTACTACCTCATCATTTCTTTGTGCTGCACTATTGTTAGCTTGAACTTGTGTAATTAATGCTCTTACATTGCTTCCTGATACATAATCACCAAAATATCCTTCAAATGGTGAATTATGTGCTGTAATTTCTTGAGAATCAAGATTTGTTCCTGATGCTATTCCTGATACGTTATTATAAATAATAACACCTAAACCAACTATTAAAATTGAAACTAATATTGCACCTGCAATAATTAATGCTTTTGACGCGTTTTCCATAAAATTTCCTCCTTTGATTTCTTATAAATATTTATATGATTTTAGTCATATTAACTAAACCTAATAACTATAAAATAATTTTTTAATTAACTATGTAACCACAAAGAGTATATTTTATACTTCTTCAAAGTACATATAACTAATTAAATTTGTTTTTTTATGATATTCAATTTTAGTGCATTTAAAATTTAAATTGCTATATAAATTAATAAATTTTTGTATTCCATTATTATAAATTTGTTCTATTCTAAATATGTTGTCACTATCTTTAAATTTTATTTCAACTATTATTGAGTTTGTATCATTATCTTCAAAATAGCCTTTTTCATTTTTAGAAACATTATTTTTCGTATTTTTGTCGATAATTTTATTTATATTTGTTGCAAGTGTAGCTCCATTAATTATTTGACTATATAAACTAGAATATTCTTTATTAGTAGCTTGTACATTATTAGCATTAGTTTTATAATTTAAATACAAATAACCTATACTACAAACCGCTATAATTACTATAATAAACAAAACTATATATTTTTTCATGGCTATCCTTTCGGAATTATATCATTAAGTAAAAAATAATGCAATATAAAAAAAATTTTTTTTTTACTTTTTTTTTACTTTTACAAATAAATTCAATCTTTATTAAATTACTTTTCCTATGTAGTTACATTTATCGTATATTGCTGTAAAATTGCATTTGCGTAATCATCATTATCTATTGTGTGAAATTGGATTGATGATACTCTTTTTGTTCTATTATCATATGTTATGTCTGAATCAATAAAATTTCTTTTAAAAGTTATTGTATTATTGGTATTATCAATATTAATATTGCTAATTACAATATTACAATAATAATATTTAGAATTTTTAGTATTCGTTAAATATTCATTTATTGAATTGCCTATTACTGATTCACCATCTATTTTTACATCAACAAAAAATGCATCTCCGTTTTGAGCTTCAAATTCTTGATTGTTTTTTTGTGCAAAATTTATTATTGACGCCACTTCTTGCATACTTATATCTGCCCTACCTGAAAAATTAGTAAATTCAACATTAAATCTATTTATTTCAGTTTCACTCATTTGCGTATTCAAATTTCTAGAAAAATTTCCAAATTGAACTATTATGAAGCTTAATAATGTAAGTACTAATATACCAATTAATACTTCACCAGTAATTATTAATGCCTTAGATGCATTCTCCATTAGTTCACTCTCCTTTTTGTTATCTTATGTAGTTTTATGCACTATATTTTTAATATACTAACTACAAAAATTAATTAAATAAACTTCAAAACTTAAAGTAAAATAATTCTAATTTATTACTTTTACATTTGAAAATTCCATTCTAGTTACTCTTCCAGAAACTCCATAAGTAACGCCTGTACATTCAAAATATGCTTCTTTTACAGCATTTTTTTGGTCGCCGTTTAAACGATTATAAGTTTCTTGAACAAAGTTAACTAAGTCAACTTTTTCATCTGGGCTTCTATTACTATCATACAAATTTGTAAGTCCTTTTACCTGAACAGCAACATCTTCATAACCTTGATAATCAGCATATCTTATATTGGTATCATACACTAAATTACCAAGAGAAATAATTTGATATCCTCTAACAGTAGTTCTGTTATAAGCCTCAAATCTTTCATTAAAGTCTGCTAATTGCCTTGTGGACTCTTCATCATATGCAGTTTGTTGGTATTGTCTAAGTTGTGTATATCCAAATACCAACAAACCCACAATTAGCATAGCAATTAACATTCCACCTGCTATAATCAATGCTTTGGTTGCATTTTCCATAATTACTAAAACCTCTTTCTGCTAATAAAGAACGATAATTCATAAATTTCAATTACATTGCTTGCATTGTTTCAAATGATGAAGTCATACTTGTTAATCCTATTAATACTAATGGTACAACTAAGTATCCAACAAATATTCCAACAAGTGGGGTAAAACCTATTGCTCTACCTATCATACCTTTTTTAGAAATTAATCTATCATTTGCTTCTTTACGTTTATCTTGGTAATACTCTCTATCAGAATCTAATTCATCAAAAGCTTCTTTTATAGGAACTTTTTCAACCGCAGTTTGTAAGCTTTCAATTATTCTAATCAAAGGTTGGAATGATACTTCTGATTTCATATCTTCCAATGCTTCCCAAGAACCACTTTCATAGTCATTTAAGCATCTGCTAATTGGCTCTTTAAATATGTCTGCATATCTTTCCATCCATTCTAGTATCATTTCAACGTCAACTCTTTCAAGCCTCATAAGCATAAGTATAATTGTTTGGAATTGCATTACCTCATCTTCCATAGACATTTTTCTTATTATAACTTGAAATTTAAGCATTAAGTATGGTGCTGCATATCCTATTATAGCAAATACCATTGCTAAAAGTATTTCAAACCATTTTAAATATTCTGAATTTACAGTCTGCAATTTTTCTAATATTTGCTCTGCATTTGATGTGATTGTTTCTTCATCAGCATCTCTATAATATGTAGACCTTCTCATTGCTTTTTCTATATCATCTTGAGTAGTATTTAATTTTCCTCTAAACATATCTAGAAAGTAGTTATGAGTTTCAGTCGTCTCCATAGCTTTTCTATAATCTCGATCGTCTAGTTCTCCAATAAGATCATAATCCGTAGTTGGCTCTGTGTATATATAATTAATTTGGACATTATGTAACATCATAAACATTATTATTGATGCAATAAATACAACAACAGTAAGAGTTAATCTATTAATGTATAACCATTCTATTTTTTGCTTTGACGCTGCATCTTTCAGCGCTTCTTTTATTTTTCTACGCTCTTTTGTACCATCTTTTGGTATAAATAAATCCACAAACCTTTTAACTGGTTTTATATTGTATAATTTAGCTTGCCATGGATTTTGATTGTTTTCTAACTTTATGTTTACTGCTCCATTATCTTTTAATTTTCTAATTAAAATGTAACATACAAATGTTACTAATAAAATGATTATTTGAACAATCATACCTAACTTGCCGTTATAAAACGACTTTGTAAAAGAGAAGTTACTCAAAGCCCAGCTTTTAAGTGGTTCTAGCATTACCATAGGAATTATTGATATAATTGATAAACTTTGAAATGTATAATTAAGTTTATCTCTTTTCAAAATTTCCATTTGCATTTCTTGTGTAATGTTATCTAAGTTTTTTAAATATAAAGATGTTCCATCTACTTTTCTATCACCAAATTCCTGAGTTAAATACGATATACCAGCAAACTCCTTTAAGTAATTATTTGGAGCTATATCATAGTATTTTTCTAACTCTGTCTCTGGATCCTCGGAATTTAATATATTATATATTCTTTCAGCTTGTCTAGATATTTCTATATGCTCATCATCTTGTGCAGTTTGATATATTGCCTCTCCAACCATATTGGTTTCATGATATGAGTGTCTCATTGCTGCAAAGAAATCTACCTGTTGATTAAGTAAATTGTTGTCTAACTTATCAACCATTCCATCAACCAATGAATCTATTATAAATAATTCAAAGATAAGAATAATTATCATTATTAATAAGTTACTTTTGGTCATTAATATTACTATTAAAGTTACTGGTATAATAATGGCTAATGCTCTTGTGATAATTTTTGATGCTTGAAGTCTTGTTAAAAATTCATCATCAATATTTATTATTTCTAGTCTTCTTCTAACTTTTAAAAGATACCTTCTTAAAAATGGTAACTTTAAATATCTCATGTATAATTTTTGATACATTACTTCTGAAGAAAAACCTTTTTCCCTAGTTCCTTTTCTAAGTCTTTCAATTCTTGCAACATCAGAACTTTGCATCTTTTTTCTAATAATTAAATATGCTATTACTACTATTGCAAAAATTGCAATTATTATTCCCATAAGCATAAATACGGTTTCATTAGACATTTAAAGTCACCTCCTTTTCGTTATTTAATTTATTTTTTGAGATACATCCCAAAAGCAACTTTATAATATATTTAGGAGTTGTTCCCAAAAATGACTTATTGTTCTTCAACATTAACACTTAATTTTTCTCCCCATGTTCTTTCTACAAAATTGCTAAATTCTTTGCTATCAGTATCATCCATATTTAAAAGCATTTCTTTTAAGTTTGTATCTGAAATTTTATTTGTCATTACATATCTTCCATCTTGATATTCAAGTATGTTTACATATTTATATAATTCTTTGTTTGTTTCTTTTGTATAATATTTTGTTGTATTTTCCGCAAATCTTTCAAATTTGCCTTCTAATGTTTTTTGACTCTTGTAATCATTGTTATAATCATTAACATCTTCTACAGGAATACATTCTGTTATTCTTTCAACATATCTCTTTCCTTTGAAGTCTTTAGTTAAGTGTATATCAAAGTTTAAAACTGATACAACTTGCTCTTCTGCAGTTTTTTCGTTTGTGAATACACCAGTTCTAAGCATTGAGTTACGAAGTGCTGTAACTAAGTTTGGAAATGTTTTAGCGTGGTGAGTGAATAATGTAAATTTAGATGCAACCTGTGCTGCTTGTATCATCCAAGATGCTACGGGATCAGTTGCAACCTCACCTATGATATTAACAGAACCATCAGTCTTTTTCTGAACATCTAGACCTTCCTGTCCAGATATAGTATCTGTTTCTCTAAATGTTAATATGTTTCTAGTTGGATAAATTTTTCTTAAGTGAAGCTCAAATGCAGTTTCCTGAACACGAATGTTCATTGTTTCATATATATTTTCTATCATACCCATAAGCATTGTTGTTTTACCACAACCCTGCTCACCAGTAATTGAAATAATTCTTGCACCTTTTACTAAGTATTTTAAAAGCTCTATTGTTTCTATGCTTCCTTCTTCACCTTTGAACCATTGCTCTAGTGTTGAACGCTTTACATCGAATTTTCTTACGAAGAATGCCCATGTTTCTGAGAAACTTGGTCTAACAACAACAACACGAGAACCATCTTTCATTTCATTAATCTTATACCCATTTGTATCAGAAAGCTGACCAGGGTTATTGTATTTGTATATGTTTTGGCAAACTCTTTTTAGCTCTGCCTCTGTTCCAAATGATAAAAAAGCAAGTCTTATAGATTTACCTTGGAAAAATATCCAAATACTATCACAAGCTCTTGGAACCTTGTGTTCCATAACTTGAGATAAATAACTTGAATCTGTTTGTGCAACCTGACTTAAGAAACTTTCAGGCATACCAGATACACCACCTGATATACCGTCAATATTCATATCCCTTACATCGTCAATTGAGCTATATCCTTTATACTTTTGATAAATTCTCTGTACTATTACATTTAGCTTATCATCATATGTTAGTACATAATTTTCCTTTTCATATATTTCATTTATTTCTTCAGGTGTTATTACATATGATGGCTTAGATTCTCCTGATGTATATTTAAGTCTTGCCAAATCGTATTTTTTAATAATTTCAGTTAGAGCCTCATACCCATAGTCTTTTTGATACATATATAAAAGAATATCAAATTTATCTTGAGGTGTTAAAAGAGAAGGAACATCAAAAGGTATTGCTTTTGATATATTTGTTTCATCAACACCATATTCTTGTGAAAGTAAATCATAGATAAGTTCTTTTACATACTTTTTATCATTTACATCTCCATATGTACAACCTTTAAGCGCCTTTTTTAGCTCGTACTTTTTATTTTTCCTTCTTTTTAATTCTTCTTCTGAAAGTCCTAAATCATAAAGGTTAACTTTAGTTATCTCATCCATTCTTTTTTTAACAAAGTTCATCATCATATCAAGAGTATAAGTTTTGTCATCTACTACAACTTGCTCTTCAACTTTCGCATCCTGATTTTTCTTTATATATCTTAGAACTAAGTATCCAGCTAATAATATAACTGCTAATATCAAAATAACATTAAGAAACATATTTTGCTCCTTTCATCATAATAAACCATTTATTTTTTCCTGCATTTTATACTCTAGTCTTTGAGTAGTATCCCTTAATTGCTTTATAAAATAAGTATCTTTATTGTCATACCCTTGAAGTCTTTGTACTTTTAAGAAATAATCTATTATTTTTCCTTCAGCACAATCATCTGCAAATAAGATATTATATGGTACAACTAAAGGAATATTTTTTTCTTTTAAATATCTTGCAACATTTTTATTAGAGTATTTTGAATTTGGATTATATCTTCCTAAAGCTAATAAAACATTACTTTTTGTATAAAACTCATTAGTATTTTTTAATTTCAAAAAATTATTAATTGAAGTAATATTTTGATTAAAATTAACAACTACTAAGTCAGATATATTTAATACCTTATCTTTATTTACTTTAGGTATTTTCTTACTTAAATCCACTAAAACTATATCATAGGATTGATTTGCAACATCAATTATTTGCGAAAAATACGATGACACATTCATGTATTCCTTAAAATCAATCGTTTTAGGAGCTTGAAGTATATCCAATCTATCTTTTAAAACTGGCTTTGTATAACTTCTTATTGTATTTCCTGATGCTCTATTACTTGCAAAAGTTCTAACTAACCCTTCTAATCCATTTGATACATCCATAACATTTGCTTTTGCGAAAATGCCTGTTCTTCTATCATTTAAATTCCAAAAGCAATTCTCTAAAGTTTTATCTATAAATTCAGTAGAAAAAAGTAATATTTTATAGTTATGCTCAATAGCCATAGCAGTTGCTATGGCTGAAATTGATATAGTTTGTCCAGTTTCTTTAATATCTTCGCTTATAAATGTTATTATAGACATTTTATTACCTTTCTATTTTTTTCTAATAACTCTTCTAATATCACTTTGTTGTACTACACCTTCCAAAATTAATGAAGTTAAATATTCTAAGCTATCTTTGTAAGTAGATGAATAATTTTTTATTACTATTTGCTTTATTAGTTGATTAGTTAATGATGCATTTCTGTCACCATCCAAATCCGGAAATTCTACTTTTTGCTCAGCCCATGTTATAGGATAATTCTCCAATAAATGATTCATATATTCATCATGTTTATTATTGATATCTGATGAAAATATAAGTTTTGTCATTTTTACCTCAGTTCTTAATGTTGCAATTATTTCTAGTCCTTTTTGAAGTTCAAATTCATCATATGATGTACAATAAAATAATCTTTTAGAATTTGGTATCATAAATGAGTTAAATGTTTGTGGATTATCTGAATCTATCAATATATAATCATAGTTCAAGTTTGGCATATTTAAGTAAGCACTTATCTGACCCAGATTCATAAAACCTACAGCCACATCTACCCCATCATACTCACTAACATAAGTAGGAGTAGATGATACTTTTGGTATAATATATCTTAATCTTTGTAATACTGTACTATCTACAATTAATACATTTTTATTAAGTTTTGTAATTACTTTTGCTATATTTAATAGCAAATCTTTTTTATCATTTACCCCTACAAAGCCTATTTGTTCCACAGTATAATCCTTTCTTTTTTCTTACATTTTATACATGTTTTTCAACTAATTGCTAGTTTTCATTTTTATTGCATTGAATCTAAGTAACTTTGTCTTGCATCTTGTGCATCACTTATTTCTGAGCTTGTTCCTGTAGATACTGCATCAGCTCTTTCATCAGGTTCTAAAGTATTTAGCTCGTCATTTATGTTAGTTCTATTTAATGTTCCATAAGAATTAATTCTATTTATAAGTTCTTGTTTAGCCTCATTTACTATATTTGGATCTTGTGCTATTAAGTTTTGTACATCTCCACTAGGCACATAATTTGTAATAGCTCCTGCCTGCATTCCTGGTTCTACATATCTTGTTAAATAAAGTCTGCTACCTTCCAAAATATATGACTCAACTATTGCACTACTCATCATTAAAATTTCGCCTTCAGACAATTCTAATGATATTGTATTTAATGAAGGAATACCTCCTTCATCCAAAACAGTTACCTTTTTCTTTGATACAACAATATAATTTGTACCATCTGGCATTCTTAATCTAACATCAACAGTATCGCCTGTTTCTATGTCTGATGGAAGAGAAATCATGTTATATTCTTCTTCTCTAACATCATCAGTGTTTATATTATCCGAAGTTGTTAGCATATTTGAAGTTACTATTGTTTTGGCTGCTATATCTATTTTTGCCACAACTTGAAGCTCATTTCCTTCTTCATCATATGCCATTGTTGCAAATGTTGATGCAGTTAAAGCATCAGTTGGTGCTACAGTTGCATCTGCTCCAACAGTTGTGAACATATCCTGTGTTAATATTGTTCCAGATTGTACATCTGTTCTTAATACATATACATTTTTTTGTGCATCAAGTCTTGCTTGTTCTTCTCCTCTCATACGAACTAAAATTATTACTAATACTATAATTCCTATTAATCCTATTAATCCTGCTATTACTAATCCCTTTATAAAAGAATTACGTGCTTTTCTTTCCAATGGATTCATTGTTGCCATTGCAAATTCCTCCTTAATATCCTAAAAATATTCTTAATAATTTTATATCAAAGCTTGTTTAAAAACAATATTTATATTTATTATTACTATTTTTTAATATTTTTGTAATATTTTTGTAATATTGTTTAATCAGTTACAGTATTATCTTCTGTTTCATTTGTTACATTTTCAAATGGGCTTGTAGCATCCACATTCCAAATTTCTGAAACTTTTACTTGATAACCTCCCCTGTTGGTAGTAAGAATTGCATTTTCTTGATCGTCAGCATTTGATACTATTCCATAATTTTTTAGAAAATTAATTAGCTCATCATAAGTTTTGGGTGGATCTTCTGATAATTGATTTTTAATATCTTCTACAATTAAAAGTTGCTCTGTTTCTGTTTTTTTATCTTGAGCTAAATTAAGAGCAGTATTATTATTACTACTTATACCAATAAAAACACCTGAAAGAATCATTAATAAAACTATCGTTACCACTAAAGACACAAGTGTTATACCTTTTTCTTTGAAATAAATATCCATATTTCCTCCTTAGTTTTTCTTAATTTTATATCAAAATTTTATTTTTTTCAATCATATGTATCTAAATTTTTAAACTATCTTTATTTTCTATTTTATAATAAATTTTTATTACTAACAAGACTAAAAGTAGTCCCAAAATTACTCCAAATGTATCTATTACAACATCATTAATACTAGCATGTCTACCAGTTGAAAATGTTTGATGAAATTCATCTGTTATAGCATAAATTATCCCCCAAATAATTGTTATTATTACTTGCCATTTTAGTTTTATATTAAATGTAAGAATAAATGCTATAGACCAAATTCCCAAAGATGTATATATTCCCAAATGTGCTAATTTTCTAACAATTTGCTCTCCAATATCTAAAAATGTTTCTCTATTTTCTTGCACATTAAAAATATCAGCTATTACAGTTATTATTTTTTGGCTTAAACTCCCTGATTCTTCTCCGTTTTGTGAAGAAAAGCCAAAAATTATTACTGAATTAGCTATTATTAAAATTAAAAATAGTATTCTTAAGATGTTTGTTTTCATTTTTTACCTCAAATAAAGTTACTATTCACAGTTTAATTTTCTATAAAAATACAAAATAATTTGTGAATAGTAACATTATAATTGATATAAATTCAAGTTTCAATAGCAAAACCCTTTATTTTTTAAGTTTTTTATGGTATAATTATAATAGCGTTGTGATTAGTACGAAAATCATAATAAATTTTAGGAGGTTTTTATGTGGATTTTAATCATACTACTAATTATTCTAATAGTTTTAGCTGTTATGAGTATTAAAATTGTTAGACAATCTGAGGTGTATATTATAGAAAGACTTGGTAAATTTCACAAAATAGCTGATGCTGGTCTTACTATTATAATACCATTTATCGATCATGTACGTAGTATTGTTAGTTTAAAACAACAAACTATGGATGTACCACCTCAAGATGTTATTACTAAAGATAATGTTACAATCACTATAGATACAGTTGTTTTCTACAGAATTTTGGAACCTGCTAAGGCAGTATATGAAATTCAAAGTTTAAAAAAAGGTATTGAATATCTTTCTATTACAACAATTCGTGATATTGTTGGTAAAATGGACTTAGATTCAACCTTTACTTCTAGAGATGCAATTAATGACAAATTAAGAGCTATACTTGATGAAGCAACTGATAGATGGGGATGTAAAATAGACAGAGTAGAAATACAAAATATTACTCCTCCACCAGACATTAGAGACGCAATGGAAAAACAAATGAATGCTGAAAGAAATAAAAGAGCCTCTATCCTTCAAGCAGAAGGTGAAAGACAAGCAGCTGTTCTAAAAGCTCAAGGTGAAAAAGAAGCTGAAATTCTTCAAGCAGAGGCTGACAAAGAATCAAAAATACGTAGGGCAGCTGGTGAAGCCGAGGCTATAAGAAAAGTTGCCGAAGCTAAAGCTGATGAAGTAAAACTTGTTTATGGAGCTATGATGAAAGCTAACCCTGATGAAAAATTAATTCAATTAAAATCTTTAGAAGCTTTAAAAGATGTATCTAAAGGTGAAGCTAACAAAGTGTTTATACCATTTGAAGCAACGGGGGCACTTAGCGCAATTGGTGCAGCAGCAGATATGCTTAATGATAAAAATGAAAATAAGCATGAAGAGAAAAACAAGTAATTATTAATTACTAAAGCCACAATATACATTCTAGAATATATATTGTGGCTTTTTATTAATTGCAACTACTTTTTTTGATAATTACTTGTATCTACATTTTCATCAGGAATATAGTATTTTGTTCCAAGCATTTTATCAGGTAAATATTGTTGTTCAACATAATGTCCTGGGTAATCATGAGGATATTTGTATCCAACATGGTATCCTTCTTTTTTCATGCCTTCTACTGGTGCATTTCTTATATGCATTGGTATAGTTCCTGTATCTTTATTTTTCACATCTTCTAAAGCAGAGTTTATTGCATTATATGATGCATTAGATTTTTTAGAAGTTGCAACATATACTGCTGCTTCTGCTAATATTATTCTTGCTTCTGGCATTCCCACCATATGTACTGCCTGCATTGCAGAATTTGCAACAACCAGTGCCATGGGGTTCGCCATGCCTACATCTTCTGATGCACAAATAACTATTCTTCTTGCTAAAAACATTGGGTCTTCCCCCGCATTTATGGCTCTTGCTAAGTAGAATATTGCCGCGTCTGGATCTGTTCCTCTCATAGATTTTATAAAAGCACTTATATTATCATAATGTGAATCACCACTTTTATCAAATACAGCTTTTCTAGTTTGCACACATTCTTTTGCTACCTCATCTGTAATATGTATAAATCCATCTGCTTCAACCGGTGTTGTAAGTACTGCTACTTCTAAGCCATTAAGCGCTGTTCTTACATCTCCATTTGCAGTTTCTGCTATTTTTTCTAGAGTTGAATCTTCTATTTTTATATTATAATTTTTTAATCCCTTTTCACTGCTTAGTGCTCTTTTTAAAATCGTAAATACATTTTCTGTAGTAAGCTCGTGCAATCTAAATACCATACTTCTTGAAATTAAAGCCTTATTTACTTCAAAATATGGATTTTCTGTTGTGGCACCAATAAGTATTACTGTTCCTTTTTCTACATATGGCAAAAGTGCATCTTGTTGTAGCTTGTTAAATCTATGAATTTCATCTATAAACAATATACATTTTCCACTTGGATTAAGGAGCAAGTTTTGAGCTTCTTCTATGGCATTTTTTATATCCCCCACACCTGCTGTTACTGCATTTAATTTTATAAATTTATATTTTGTTGTGTTACTAATAACTCTTGCTAAAGATGTTTTTCCACAACCTGGTGGTCCCCAAAGTATTATTGAGGTTAATCTATCTGCTTTTATTGTTCTATATAGTATTTTATCTTTTCCAAGAATATCTTCTTGTCCAACATATTCATCTAAAGTTTGTGGCATCATTCTATAAGCCAGTGGTTCAGACATATCCATAAGTAATTCCTCTCTTTTATTTAATTTATCTTCCCAAATATTTTAGTCCTTGTTTTATTATTTCTTCTACAGTAAGTTTGCTTGTATCTATTTTAGCAATAACATTTTCTACATCTTTTTTAGTATATCCTAGTACGCAAAGTGCTTCTAAAGCGTCATTTGCTTTGTTATCTAATACTATTGCTTCTTTTATTTCTTCGTTTTTGCTTTCTTCTATGCTTTGTTCAGTTTTCATTTTATCTTTTAATTCTAATATAATTCTACCTGCTGTTTTTGCTCCTATTCCCGGTAGTTTTTTTAGTGTATTTACATCATTAGTAATTACAGCTAAAGCAAATTTAGATGGAGTAATATTGCTAAGTATTGTTATTGCACTTTTTGCACCTACTCCTCC
>CALXWN010000021.1:0-12631 GCA_944392415.1 uncultured Clostridia bacterium
CCTCAGGCAATAGAATATTTATCTAATGGAATAAGAGATGGGAAGAAATTCCAGACTTTGCTAGGTGTAACTGGCTCTGGAAAAACATTTACCATGGCTAATATAATACAGAATGTTCAAAAGCCTACCTTAGTTTTAGCTCATAACAAAACTTTAGCAGGACAGTTATATTCAGAATTTAAAGAGTTCTTCCCTGAAAATAATGTAGAATACTTTGTATCATATTACGATTATTATCAACCAGAAGCTTACGTGCCTTCATCAGATACATATATCGAAAAAGATGCATCTATAAATGATGAAATAGATAAGCTAAGACACTCTGCAACTGCATCGCTTTTTGAGACAAGAGATGTAATAATAGTTGCATCAGTTTCATGTATATATGGTTTAGGAGACCCTATTGATTACGAGCACATGATTATATCTTTAAGACCAGGTATGCAAGTTGAAAGAAATACTGTGTTAAAAAAATTAATCAATATGCAGTATACTAGGAATGAACTAGATTTCAAAAGAGGTACTTTTAGAGCCAAGGGTGACGTTGTTGAAATATATCCATCTGACGAAAGCGAAACAGCTGTTAGAGTTAGTTTTTGGGGCGATGAAGTTGAAAAAATTGATGTTATTAACCCTCTTACTGGAAAAGTTGAAGCATCACGTAACCACATAATGATATTCCCTAACTCACACTATGTTACAACTAGTGACAAAATGGAAAGAGCAATTCAAACTATCCAAGAAGAATTAGAAGAAAGAATAAAATATTTTAAAGATAATGGTAAGTTACTAGAAGCTCAAAGAATTGAGGAAAGAACAAATTTTGATATAGAAATGATGAAAGAGACTGGATTTTGCCAAGGTATTGAAAACTATTCTAGGCACATTAGTGGTAGAGAAGCAGGCAGTCCCCCATTCACCCTATTTGATTATTTTCCAAAGGACTTTTTGCTTCTTGTTGATGAATCTCATGCAACTCTACCTCAAGTTAGAGCAATGTATAATGGTGATAGAGCTAGAAAAGAAACTTTAGTTAATTATGGCTTTAGATTACCTTCAGCTTTTGATAATAGGCCACTAAAATTTAATGAGTTTGAAGAAAGAATTAATCAAGCAGTATTTGTAAGTGCTACACCTGGAGATTATGAACTTGAACATTCAAAAGATAGAGTTGTAGAACAAATTATAAGACCAACTGGCCTTTTAGACCCTAAAATTGATGTTAAACCTGTTACAAATCAAGTAGATGATTTGATAGAACAAATTAGAGAAAGAACTGAGAAAAATGAAAGAGTTTTAGTTACTACACTTACTAAAAAAATGGCAGAAGATTTAACTTCATATTTAGAAGGATTAGATATAAAAGTTAGATATATGCATTCAGATATAAAAGCTCTAGAAAGAATGGAAATTATAAGAGATTTACGTTTAGGTAAATTCGATGTATTAGTTGGAATTAACCTTTTAAGAGAAGGATTAGATATCCCAGAAGTTTCATTAGTCGCCATACTTGATGCAGACAAAGAAGGCTTTTTACGTTCAGAACGTTCTTTAATACAAACAATAGGACGTGCAGCTAGAAATACCGATGGAAAAGTTATAATGTATGCAGATGAGCTTACTCCTTCAATGGAAAAAGCAATTAGTGAGACTAATAGAAGAAGAAAAATTCAAGAAGCATATAATAAAGAACATAATATTACTCCAAAAACTATTAGTAAAGCCATTAGAGAAACTATTAAAGCTACTTATGAGGCAGATGCACCTGTTTCAAAAGATATTAAACCTGGCGAAACTATCGAAGAAGTAATTAATAGATTGACTGATGAAATGCTTAAATATGCTCAAAACTTAGAATTTGAAAAAGCAGCAGAAATTAGAGATAAAATTAAGGAATTAGAAAATTATAAAGATTAAAGTTACTCTTCAAATTATAATAAAAGCACCAATATACATTCTTACGCATCTGCCTCACGGTTTCGCTTATGCGAAAACGCTTGCACGTTCACTTCGGTAGTTCTACTTAGTTAAAATCAAAAATACTCACGCTACCTCAGGTCGCTAAAAGCTTCAGAATATATATTGGTGCTTTATTTTCTTTGAATTATAATTAGCAACTTTTATTAGTTATCGTTTTCACCTAAGATTCTTTCACTTGGTTCGTGTGGATTTCTATCATCATCTATATCTTCATCTTCCTTATCTTTTGGTTCAACAATTCTTTCATCATCAGGATTTTCTTGAGCCTTTTGAACTAATTCATTATTTTTAGCGTCAGCATATGGTGAAACTTCATAATTTGTTTCTATTTCTGTACCTCTACGACTATTACCAGCAACAATAAATAATTGTGGTTGATTTTCTCTATTATTTGAATCTACTGCTAAGGAAATATCTGGATTATCTCTTCTTCTGAATTCAATTTCTGGAATTCTACTCTCATGCTTACCATCATCACCAATTGTATTAAATGCTTGATTATTGTCTATTATTTCTAAGTTCTTTGCCAAATGCATTGTTCCATCATCATGAACTTCTAGTGCTCTCCAGTCTCCATTTATTTGTACAATAAGAAGTTTATCGCTATCTACTTGTAACATTTCTTTAATTGTATCGTCAGATGTTGCAAGCTCTCTTGTATCAATCTCCATTCCCAAAGCCATATATTGTTTTAATTTTTCTTGAACCTCTTGCCTCTGTTCATTTAATGGCTTTTGCTTTCCATCAACAGGCATAATTCCTAAGGTATTTATAGTTTCTTTCTCTATCCCAACTGCTTCTGCGACTTGTTCCTTTTGCTCGTCTTCTAATTCTAGCAAACTTTTTTCAGGTTTCTCAGATAAAATATTATATTCTAAAGATTCTTTGTCTATATCTAGATTTCCTGTTTCAATTGCAGATTTAAAATTTAAATAATTTTTATCTGATATTCTAGCCATCAACTTTCCTTGGTCATCATAAAATTCATGCCAAGGCTCTCCGTCTTTTGTTACAAGTACTTCAAATATATTTTTTGTTAATTTAACTTTTTGACCATTTTGTTCTACTTCGTAAGATATTTGATTGTATTTGCGAACATCCACCAACTCTTCTTTTCCTTTAGATATAGCGTCTTTATCTTGATTTGCAACAGTATCTAACATTTTACGTAGCTCGTCCATGTCCGCTTGTTTTTGCATTACATTGTCTTCCATAAAATTTTCTCTCCTCTTATAATTTCGTACTAATGATTTAATTATATCAAAACATATAAATTAAGTAAAGATTTTCATTTTTTATTTGTCAATCCCACCTATAATGCTTATTTTTGCATTTTCATAGCTTTTTGACTACTTTCTGGCTCACTCTAAGTAAACTGTTTTTGTTGCAATTTTCTTTATGAAAGTTTCATCATGCTCAACAAAAATTAATGTTGGCTTATACTTCAAAATAGCCTCTTCTATTTGCATTCTTGTTAAAATATCTATATAATATTGCTTTATCATCATATTTTATCTGCAACTTTTCTGCTAGAACTAATGGATTTTTTCTATTCTCTAGAGTAACAATTTTCAAGCTATCATTTCTATCTATATTGTTAAGCAAACTCGCCTTTTCATCAATTGCTTTTTCAATTCTTCTTTCCATCACTTTTGACTTTTTCATCATTTTAGCAGCTTGATGTCCAATATATCCTCTATCAACTTTTGAGCCTGAATTAGTAGTATTATATTTCGTTTTTTCAACTTTATCCGACCATTTTGCAGTATTTTGAGATGCAATTTCAAGCCTATCTATATCCTTTTTTAGCTTTTCATTTTGCATACGTTCAAAATTATCTTGCCTGTCCTTATTTTCTTGCCACGTTGAGAAATTTCCTTGCTCAATATCAATATTAGTGTTATTTATAGAAATAATATGGTCTACAACTTTATCTAAAAAATCTCTATCATGAGAAATAACAATAAATCCTTTCTTTCTTTTTAAATAATTAGTTAAATTATTTCTCGTTTCTATATCCAAATGATTTGTTGGCTCATCTATTAATAAGAAATTATCTCCTTTTAAAAATAAACTTATTAATAAAATCTTCATTTGCTCTCCACCACTAAGCAAATTAAAATTTCTGTAAAGAATTTCTGCATCTGTATTTAATAAATTCAACTCTTTAATAATTTGCCAATCCTCAGTAAGTGGTGTTATTTCATTTAC
Organism: uncultured Clostridia bacterium; assembly: GCA_944392415.1. Taxonomy (GTDB): domain Bacteria; phylum Bacillota; class Clostridia; order TANB77; family CAG-508; genus CAG-793. Next base: position 4,192 of record CALXWN010000021.1, read on the forward strand.
AATTTCTATTGCCATTCTATCTTTATTTCTTACTTCAAAGGGAAAATAGTCAAATTGAACACTTTTAGAAATTGTGCCATTATATTCGTATTCACCAAGTAATAATTTTAAGAAGGTCGTTTTTCCTTTTCCGTTTCTTCCAATTAATCCAATTTTCCAATTAGTATCTATATTAAATGATACATTTTCAAATACGTTGTCCAAGCTACCTTCATACCTAAATGTTAAATTATTTATACTTATTAGTGACATTACTCCTCCTGTGTTTTAAATTTATCTTATGAACTTTTTTAAAATCTCTCTAGTACAAACATATAATACCATAAAAAAGAAAATTATTCCACACTATATCAGTATAAAATAATTTTCTTTTTACTAAGGATTATCAATTTATAATAACTTTTTATTACCAACTTATGATTAATATATTATTATTTATTATTTATTCTTTATTTTCATATATTTTATAAGAAAATTTATATGATGTATAATAAATCAATGCAGTTAAAATTATTAAAAATATAGGTAAGAAACTACCCATTAAGTATGCAATTTCGCTAATTGGAAAATTTAAATTACTATTTTGAGCAATTGTAAGTAATCCTATTACCATAAGAATTATAGCAGCTGCAACTATAAACAAATAAATTCTACCTTTTTCAGCTCCCCATTTATACGCACAAGGTATTTGAATAGCTTCTACTATGCTAACTCCAAATATTCCTCCGATTGCAGTATATACTAGCTCTGTCACATCAGGGAAAACGAGCTGGGAATTTGCTACTAAATTAATTCCTATACAAAATATAACTCCCACTATTGCTCCAATTATAGTAGCCAATATTACTAAAATATATCTAGCTAATACAATTTGCTCTTTGCTTAAAGGGAAAGATAGTAAATAACTATCTGCTTTTGCTTGCTCATCATAATTGAAACTAGCCATTGCAAACATTCCAAAGCCAAATGTTAGCATAAAAATAATCATCACATTAATACCTTTTTCGGTTTCCTGAACCGCACCAGCCAAAATAAATATTACTGTATAAATAATTAATGTTTTCCAATAACTTTTTAATTGTAATAAATCTTTTAAAATTAAACCTTTTATTATATTCATATTAACTTCTTCCTTTCTTTGTTTCAATCAGCCATAAAATCAATTATTTTTCACCCTTTATATAAATTACCATTATATCGTCTAAAGTTGGCTTATCTATAACTTTAAAATCATATTTTTTCTTAAATTGTTTTTTATCTGCAACTAAAACATCATATTCGTATTTATTTACTTTGTATTTTTCATAATCGTTTTTATCTATTTTTTCAAACTCTTCTTTTGAGCATCTTACAATTCCATAGTTATCCATTAATTCGTCTCTAGTTTTTGAAAGCAAAATTTTTCCTTCATCTATAAATGTAATGTAATCTGCAATATGCTCTAAATCTGATGTTATATGGCTAGATACTAATATAGAGCTATCTCCATCTTTAATAAAATCCTGAAAAATATCTAATATTTCACTTCTTGCGACAGGGTCTAAACCTGATGTTGGTTCATCTAGTACTAGTAGTTTAGGATAATGAGATAATGCAATTGCAATTTTCAATTTCATTTTCATACCACTTGAAAATTCTTTAGATTCTTGTTTTAATGGCAATTTGAATTCTACTAAATATTTGTTAAATAAATTCTCATCCCAGTTTTCATAAATGTTTTTCATTATTTGATTTATATCTTCTGCAGTCAAATGTTCTGAAAAGAAACTATCATCTAAAACAACTCCAATATCTTCTTTTATTTTCTTTTCATCTTCTTTAATGTTTAATTCAAATATTTTTACTTCTCCACTATCTACTTTTGTTAAATTTAATATTGATTTAATAGTTGTAGTTTTTCCTGCTCCGTTTTCTCCTATTAATCCCATTATCATTCCTTTTGGTAATGTTAAGTTAATGTCTTTTAGTTTAAAACCTTTATAATTTTTATTTAGGTTTCTAACCTCTAAAATATTTTCATCTTTTTCTTTATTAGCCATCTCTATATTTTCCTCCCTTTTATTTGTTTTGCTTATTTTCATTCTCTTCTCCATATAAAATATCAAGCATTTCTTTAATCTCATCTTTGGATATTCCACTTATTTTAGCAATAGATACCGCTGTATCTATTAATCCTTCAACTTTTTGCAGTTGCTCCTCTTTTATAAGCTCTGTATTTTTGTTTGCAACATATGTACCTTTTCCCGGAATAGTTTCGACATAGCCTTCTTTTTCTAATTCATCATAAGCATTTTTAGTAGTAATAACACTTATTCGTAAATCTTTTGCCAAACTTCTTATAGAAGGCAATAATTCTCCAGCCTTTAATTCATTGGCAACTATTTTATTTTTTATTTGCTCTTTAACTTGCTCGTATAAAGGTGTATCTACTGAATTACTAATAATAATGTCCAATTTTCGCCACACTCCTTTCATTTAATAATCTAAATATTATTGATTTAGTGTTATGCTGTATATGTACAGTATATACTGTTTATATACAGTTGTCAATAGTTTTTATAAAATTTAAAAAGCTGTTTCTAGGAATACTTTCCCAAAACAGCTTTTTATCTATTAAAATTCATATCCTATGTATCATAAACTTTTAGCAACCTTATATGGGTTTCCATATGCTACACAATTGTCTGGAATATCTTTTGTAACAACGCTTCCAGCACCAATAACTACATTGCTTCCAATAGTCACTCCAGGCATAACACAAACATTTCCGCCAATCCAAACATTATCTCCTACTTTAATTGGTTTTGCATATTCTAAACCCTTATTCCTTGTTTCAAAATCAATAGGATGTCCTGATGTATAAAATCCACAATTAGGTCCTATAAATACATTGTCTCCAAATTCAACCTTATTTGCGTCTAATATAACTAAATTGTGATTTGAATAAAAGTTTTCTCCAAAACTAATATTAAAACCATAATCACAAAAGAAATTTGGTTCAATCGTGAATTGTTTTACTTCTTTTTGCAATAATTTTTCTATTACCTCTTTCTTGCCTATAATATCTCTTACATGCAATTCATTATATTTCTTGCATAATTCCTTTGCAATTATTCTTTTTTCTATTAAACCTTTATCATTGTTAGCATCATATATTTCTCCTGCTAACATTTTTTCTTCCTCAGTCATTTTCTCTCTTACCTCTTCTATTTTTCATTATTTAGTTTTTCAATATCTTCTACATAAATAGAAACTTCTCCGCATTTAGGGCAAATTGCTACTTTTGGTTTTCCTATTCTTCCACCAAATAGCTTATTTTCATTTGTTGCCATTACAATTCCGTTTCCTCCTCCCTCGATTTTAATTGCACAGTTTTCTTTCATTTCTGTTCCACATCTCAAACATTTTCTCACAATGATACCTCCATTTCATTAGAATATATTTATATTTGCTTCTAAACATTTATTTCAACAATATTATAGCATAATAAAATTTGATATACAACTTACTATTTTGCTTTATTATATTCTAAACATTATATCTGCCTACTAAAATTTAGCTTATTTAAATTATTTTTGAAATATTGAAATATATGTGTTATATTAATTAAAATAAATTAAAAGGAGTGATAAAAATGCAATATTCATATAATCCTAAAGGTGTTTGTTCAAGGCAAATGATAATTGATGTAGAAAATAATATAATTAAAAATGTTAAAATAATTGGTGGTTGCGCTGGTAATACTCAAGGAGTTGCTAGATTAGTTCAAGGAATGAATATTGATGAAGCAATAAAGAGATTAAAAGGTATCTTATGTGGAGATAAAGGAACTTCTTGTCCTGACCAACTTGCTAATGCTTTGGAAGAAATAAAGAAGAAAGTAGCTTAGATAAATGCTATGAGCTTAGTTCGGCTTTTTAAGGTTAAGTAAAAGGCTGTTATTTAATAACAGCCTCTTATATAGTATCTATTTCTGCAAATACTTCATCTAAAGAGTAAGACTCTATTAGCTTCAATGTCTTCTAAACCTTTTTGCAATTTTTCCTTTAAATCTTTTTTACTTTTTATTATTACTCTATCTGGCGCTTCCTGCTTTATATGTGATAACTTTAAACATTCAATAAAATCTATTACTTGACTAGTAAGTCCTTCTGGTAATTTATCTATTTCATTATACAATTTTTGTTTTTCTTTAGACATTTTATCTATCTCCAAATTTAATTTACACTAATTATATTATAGCATTTTTATTAAAAAATCCATAATTTATAATTATTTATTCGGATTTTCACTTTCATAGTAATATTGATTATAAATTGGATTAATAGCGTTCCTTGGATAACTAACAATGTTTTCCACATCTGCATCTATCGAATCTGCATAACTTACTATATAAGCTTCTGCCATATGTTTATCCATAGTATCCATATGTGTTGCAATTATGTGCAATGCTTGATACTTAAATTTTTCAGAAATATCCTCTTTATCCAAATATTCTTCTACAATTTTTTCTCCAATATAAATATGGTCAACTAATAAATAAGAATAATTTAGATTTGACTTTATTTCATTATTTTCATTCCATTTATCAAATATTTTTATTTTTCCTATATCGTGTAATATTGCTCCAAATAATATTAAATCCATATCAACTTGTTTTCCATAATTACTTCCTACATCATATGCAATTTTAGTTACATTATATAAATGAACCAATAGACCTCCATCAAAGCAATGATGCGTTCTATTATATTTATTCATTTCTATTCCATCATGTCCAGCACCTCTACAAAAAAGTTCTTCTTTATAATCATTCAATATATTTATGCATGCATTTTTTAGTCCTTCGTTATTAATCTTTGATGCATAATTAATTAATCCATTAAACTTTTCTTCTTTTTGATTTTCGCTTAAATTCTCAAACATTTCTATCACCTCTATAAATTACTATTTTCCTACAACCTTTTCTAATTCTTTTAATGATTTATTAATATATTTCCTATTGATACCTATAACGGGTATATCTAAATCTTCTATTTTTTTACAAAGTTTATCCATAAATAAACCCTTCCTTTTTTCCATTCCATGATTTGTATAAATATAATTTACACAACATGATGGGGATTGTTCAATTCCCAAAATTGCAATTACTTCATATCCATTCTTAGATATCATATGTACTTGTTTTGAAACCTCTTCTGCTAAAACTTCACAATGTTCATTAAACTCTTTTGTATTATATTTACTTATTCCCATGGGTTCTCTAATTAATGAATCTTTAAATAACGTTTCCGCACAAGGCATTTGTATTATATTAATATCATTGTCTATTAATAACTGCACTATTGGTTTTATTGAAGACTTCCACTCATATTTTACTATTCCTTGAGCCTGATATGCTTGTGCTATTAAGCAAAAAGGAATAAATACAATTTTTTTACTTCTATTGCTCATATAAAATCTCCATTTAATTTTAAATCTTTATATCTATCAATTATTTCTTTAGCTTTTTGTTTTAAATATTTTTCATAAACATTAGTTGTCGCCATCAATACATTTTTACCTAAACCTTCCTTTTCATTTGAAGGAGTAGGAACGCCAAGTAAACACTGTGGTTCTAATGTCTTAGGTACTATTCCTCTTAATAGTAATTCATTTTTTAATTTCCAGTCATCAGTTTCATTTTCTAATGGATAATTTATATTAATACCATTTTCGCTAAATAATTTTTCAAACTTATTTAACATTTCTCTTTGTTCTATCGCAAATAACTGGCTTCTCCTAGCTCCATCAAAAACATTTTTAATATTGTACCTATTACACAATATTATACTAGCTATATACATACTTAATCTGCATGCTAAACAATTAAATTGTGATATTGTAATATCTCCATAGTTTTCTTTTATACAACTACTTGTATAATTATAAAATGGATATATAAATTCTCTAAAAAAGCCAGAAATATTTTTGATTCCAATGTTTTCTATTTTTTCAGTACCATATTTTTTTACAAGCCTTTCTATTGTATTGTTTACATTTTCTGTTTTTAGCCCGCAACCATTTTCATAAGTTACTAAATAAACTTTATAATTACTATCTAATAACCTTAAAGTAACAATTAACGAATCTTTTCCTCCCGAAAATAGTACTAGAGCTTTTTTATCATCTTTCATAGTCAGTCTCCTTATTGCATTTGTCCTTTTCTTAATGTGTTTGTCTTTATTTATATCTGTTACGTTAAATCCTTTATTAACTTTATTTTGATAAATTTCTTTTTGCATTTTTTTTAAATCTACCATGTATATTACCTCCATATAATTATTTTTGAAATTAGTTTACTTTTTAGCTTACTATTTATCTAACTATATCATATAAATAAAGATTATTCTAGATTTTTCTGAAAAACATATAAAAAAATATATTTGCTGTTTCTCCCCATATCTGATATAATTAATGTATTATGGAAAATAAAGAAAGATATAATCACTTAAATACATACTATAAAAATAAATTTGGTGAAAGGACATTAAAAATCTGTATTGATGCAGGTTTTACTTGTCCAAATCGTGATGGCACATTAAGTAGTAAAGGTTGTATATTTTGTAGCCAAAAAGGTTCAGGAGAGTTAATAAAATTTTCTAATTTAAACATTACTAAGCAAGTTCAAAATTTCTTAAAAAGTTATAGAGGAAAACGTGCAAATAAATTTATTGTATACTTTCAAAACTTTACGAATACATATAATTCTATTCCAAATCTAAAGAAAAAATATGATGCAGCTTTAATTGACAATAGAATTATTGGCTTGTCTGTTGCAACTAGACCTGATTGTATTAATGAAGAAATAGCTAGTTTACTAGCCTCATATTCTAATAAATATAATGTTTCCGTTGAACTTGGCTTGCAAACTTCTAATGATAGAATTGGAGATTTAATTAATCGTTGTTATTCAAGTACACAATTCACAAATGCTGTTAATATTTTAAAAAAACATAATATTGAAGTTATAGCTCATATAATGATTGGGCTTCCTACTGAAACTTTTGAAGATATAAAAAATACTGTTAATTTTATAAATTCACATGATATTCAGGGGATTAAGATACATTCTACTTATGTTGTTAAGGATACTGTTTTGGCAAATATGTATTATGAATATAAATATATTCCAATTACTTTAGATTATTATTTGGAAAATTTGGCTTATGTTATAACTCATTTAAGACCTGATATTATAATTCATAGGATTTCTGGAGATGCACCAAAAGATTTACTTGTAGCTCCTAAATGGAACATGCATAAAAAGTGGATATTAAACGGTTTTGAAAAGTTATTGAAAGAGAAAGATCTGTGGCAGGGTAAATTTTATGATAAGTCAAAATATAATTAATGATGTTTTTGGGAGGTATCCCCAAAAACATCTAAAGAAAATTCAGCTCTTACTCTATCTACAACTTCTGATGATACCATTTCTTCAAATACCTTCCCGTAATGCTTTTCTTATTTTCCTTTATATCTTGCACAGTTCCTGAGGCAACAACCTCACCTCCAAGGTATCCGCCTTCTGGACCCATATCTATAATATAATCAGAATTTTTAATTACATCCAAGTCGTGTTCAATTACAATTATTGTAGCACCATTATCAATCAACTTTTGGAATACATTTAATAATGTTTTTACATCTTGAGGATGCAAACCTATACTTGGCTCATCAAATTAATTAATCCATCTACACTTCATCATTTAATTCATCTACAACTTTTGGAAGCCATGAAGTTAAATCTCTAAGGCTCATTTGGCTAACTTCCCATTCGCTCCTATATGTTCTCAATTCTAATACAATTCATTTATATAGCTAATCAATTACTTTTTTATTCCATGTTTTTTTATGGCATTTAGGACATTTCATATATCTTGTTCTGCCAAAGTGCATTGCAAATAAAACCTGTTTATAAGTTGGAATATATTTATACTTGCAATTATCGCATTGATAATATCCTGCTTTTTGTTCAATTAAAAGACTACATCCTATTCCTATTATAAAAATCACAATGCCAACAATTATCGTTATCGTTTTCCATACAATATTCTCAATCGCAAATATTGATAAAAATATCATTAATAAAAATGATATAGTAACAATACTTCCTATTATTATTTCGGTAAATAGTAGCCTTTTATCGCTATCTTCCTTTTCTTTTTGAAATTTAATAAAATTTTCCTCTGCTACTTTATTATAATTATCCATTCTTATCATCTCCCCACTTAATAATTCATTTACACTAATATCAAGCTCATCACACAATTCAAGCATTATTGATGAATCAGGCATACCTTTGCCCGTTTCCCATTTAGATATTGCTCTATCAGTTATATTTAATTTTTCTGCAAGTTCTGCTTGTGTCATATTTTTTTCTTTTCTACAATGAGCAATA
>CALXWN010000022.1:0-12382 GCA_944392415.1 uncultured Clostridia bacterium
TTCGTCTAAAAAGCATAGTTTTTCTACTATGTTCACATAAACTTGTTTTATTAAATCTTACGATATATATATATATACAGCCTCAAGGCTTTCAGCGTTTTTTATCATTTGTTTGTGCTCCTTATTTTTTATTAATTATATCACATATTTTTTCAAATATATTACATTAATTTTTTTAGTTCATCAATTGTTAAATTTAGTATTTTACAGATTTGCTCATTGGTTAATCCCATTTCTTTCATTCCCTTTATTGATTCCTTTGTTTTTATTTCATTTCTTTTTCTTTCTTCCGTTGCTCCGTTTTTCTTCTGTATATGCTATGTCTGAATTGTAATCAAGCCTTGCTATTTCTCTTGCATCTAGTATTTCTCTTTCTTTTGGGTCTGATAATATCTCCTCTACCAACTTCATCGCTTTTTTTACTTCTGGATTGTCTAGTTTTGACATTTTGACTTTTTCCTCCCTTCCTGCTATTAGCCACAGCCATTGCTCTAGCTTTGTATTAGCTTCTGGATTTTTCTTTATAAACTTGGGTAATTCTATAAAATCCATTTATTAAATACTTTTTATTTTTATCGTATCAAATATATTACGATATTTCAATAGTTTTTTATACCCATAAATTTAGTTTAAATAAATTTTTCTTTTTAATATACTTTACTTTTATTTATTTATTTTAATTTGAATATTTAAGAGTTAATTTTGTATGTAAAAAAATTATAATTGAATTAATTTTTTCTTTTTTAGTTACATTTGCTAAATATGAAAAACATGATTTTTTATATTCACCAAAAACTTTTTCGTTTCACGAACTAAATATATCAAAAAAAGTAAAAAAATACAAGTATTTCACGGAAAATGACATACTTGTATTATATGTTACTTTATATCTTATTTACAATTTTCTTCATTAGTTAACAGTATAAGTTTTTGTTTATTATTTTTATTTATGCTTTACTCAATTTTTTCAGATTTTCATCCTATTGTTTTCACTTTAATTTTTCTGCCAAAACAATATTGGATAGCCATTATTTATATTATTTAAATCTTCTTCAAATGCATCTCCTAATGTAGAATAAATATTTTTTAATTCATCACTTGTTTTTACTGCAATTCCATCTATTATTAATCTGTCATTTGATGTTCCATTAATACTGTTTTCTAAATAATAATTATTCTCTATTGAGTTCTCAGATCTCATAGTAAATGCAGTAATTCCAGCATATTCAATAAATTCACTCTCTATTATTCCAATGTTATAGCAATTTAATACAGTTGAATTATTCCATATAGTTCCAGCTATTCCTCCACCGTCTAGGACATTTTATAAGCGCGGTATTATAACAATTTATAACATTTCCTGACATCAAGTTTCCTACTATTCCTCCAACTTGTGATTTTGAAACATCCGTCCCATTTGATAATACATTTCCTTTATTAAAACAATTATATATATTGCAGTTTAAATTTGTCGTTCCCACTATCCCTCCGATTTCATATGCTTCATCACCTGAAATAGTGCTTAAATTATAGCAATTTTTTATCGTTGATTTATCGTATAAAAAACCAACTACAGCACCTATGTGAGTTCCATTTTCACAATTAGTCATATCACAATTTCTTCCAATTCCTACATTTTTTATAACTGCATTTTGTACAAAACCAAATAAACCACTATAACCTAATGAATCTATTTTATATAATCTATTTCAAATCCATTTCCATTAAATATTCCCTTAAATGGTTCGCTTTCAGATTCACCTGTTCTCTCTCTATAAAGACCTATTGGTTTCCATATTTCATTTATATCCAATGTTATATCATTTGCTAGATACACATATTTTCCTTCATAAGTATTTCCGCTATTTACATCATCCCTAAATGCTTTTAATTCTTCTGCTGTACTTATTTCTACCATATTAGAACTATCTATTATTTCTCCATCTTCTCCTACATAATATTGATTTTCTCCTATTGTTACTAAAAAACTTCCATCTTCATTATCTTCTACACTAACTTCATCTCCAAATTGCTCTTTTAATGAATTTTCTAATTCTGTTTTTGGCATATTATTTCCTTGAGTACTACCTATTTGCATTCCTGCTACTGCTAATTCTATTGCCTCTATTGCACTTGCTTCTTGATATGTGTCTGCTGCATTTTGTGCTCTTCTAAACAATCCATTATCTCCTACTGTTAAACTTATTGCAACACCTGCTAAGATTAGCAAAACAACGACCGTAACTACGAGTGCTATCAATGTTATACCTTGCACTTGATTTTTTATTTTTTCAAATAATTTTTTATTATTCCTTCTTTTTTCCTGATTTCTTTTTATTAAACTCATATTAGTTTTCCTCCTTATGTTTTTTCATATTTTATCTTGAAACTTTAAATACAAAGCTTTAGAATTTTTGCATAATAAAAACTATGCCTCTCTTACGTATTTTATATACGCATAAAAAGCATAGTTTTTCTACTACGTTCACATAAACTTGTTTTATTAAATCTTACGATATATATATATATATATATACAGCCTCAAGGCTTTCAGCGTTTTTTGTCATTTGTTTGTACTCCTTATTTTTTATTTATTATACCACATAAACTTGTAATTAGATTAATTTTTTCAGTTCATCAATTGTTAAATTTAGTACTTTACAAATTTGCTCATTGGTTAATCCCATTTCTTTCATCTTTTTGGCATTTCTTTTTCTTTCTTCCGCCACACCGCTCTTTCTTTCCGTTTCTCCATTCCGTTTCTCCATTCCGTTTTTCTTCCGCATATGATATGTCTGAATTGTAATCAAGCCTTGCTATTTCTCTTGCATCTAGTATTTCTCTTTCTCTTGGGTCTGATAATATCTCCTCTACCAACTTCATCGCTTTTTTTACTTCTGGATTGTCTAGTTTTGACATTTTGATTTTTTCCTCCCTTCCTGCTATTAGCCACAGCCATTGCTCTAGCTTTGTATTAGCTTCTGGATTTTTCTTTATAAACTTGGGTAATTCTATAAAATGCATTTCTAGTACATCTGTTGCTGTTTCTTCTTCCGGTGCATATCCTAAGTCTACATATTCTTCTTTATTTGTTTTTTCAAATTTCATGTGTGCTACTGAATGATAACTGTTCCTTTTATATTTATTAAAGTTTAATATATTTATTACTATTGATGGCTTTAACAATTCATACTTTTCCGCTATTTTTATCTGTGTACTTATGTTTTTACTCATATATAATGCACTTCTTTTAGCTATAGATTCTTGATATCCTACCTGCATTTCTATATCAAGTATTTTTTCGTTATCTATCTCTGCTCTTATGTCTAACCTACTTGCTTTTTCATCTAATAAATCTTTTGGTATTTCTGCATTTAATACTTGTACATTTTTTATTTTTATCTTTAGTATTGACTCTAATAGGTCTCTTAAAATTCCATTTGGATTATCCCTTGTGAATGTTCTTTTAAATATGTAATCATCTAATAATGGGGCATTTTTACTATTTAGTTCTTCAGTAATCATATTTTTTCCTTTCTATTGTATCAAATATATTACGATATTTCAATAGTTTTTTATACCCATAAATTTAGTTTAGAAAATAAATTTTTCTCTTTAATATGCTTTACTTTCATTTATTTATTTTAGTAGGAATATTTAAGAATTAATTTTGTCTGTAAAATTATATTTGAATTAATTATAAATAAATATTAAAACAAAAAGAAATATTTAATATATTTGATACAATTTTTTCTAGATTATAAATTTTATATCTTTTATTTTACTTTTGTCTTTGGTTTGCTTTTCACCTCTTTTCTTTTTAGTTTTGTAATGTTTAATTTTACTTGGATTAAACTAAGATTAAATTTTTTTGAATAAAATATCTAATAAAAAATTTATGGTATTATTTTACAATGGATTATACTTTATGTCAATATGTTTTGAAGATAAATCGTTCGTCAAATATTGACAGTTTTCGACAATTTTTGACAGTTTGATGAGTTCTTTATTAGCCCAAAGTAAACCGCAAGTATAAATTATTCATGCGTATAATATGAAAAATGGCTCATTTTCATATGCTATAACATTTTTCTAGTACTTGTTTGGTTGTCAAAAAAATAAACTTTCTCTATAATATATTATGTAACCAAGTTACAATAAATATTATTGAGGAGTTTTTTTATTCCAATTAATTTGCTTTTTATATTTATCCGGACCATTGCTGCTTCTCAGCAATTTAGCACAATGTTTTTTGAAATTTTTAAAGTAGATTTATGCCATTCTCAAGTATTTTTCTTCTTACAACCAGTATCAATTTCCTATTTAATTTTCTCTTTTCTGCATTTTTACGTCTAACTTCTCTTGCTATAAAGTGTTAAAAGCTGTTCTTATTTTTAGTTCTCTAATATTACATTTGAATTACTATTTGTCCATATATCTAATATTTCATGTGCACATGTACTTGTATTCTTTATTACAATTCCATTACCATATGTTGCAGCATCCGCAAAAGTTTGATGATAACCTTTTACTCCAGTTCCATTAAATTCATATACTATGCTTTCATCTATATTGGCATTTATTGTTATTTCTCCTTGTAATTTTGAACATTCGAAGAATGTTTGCAACATATTTGTTACACTATTTGGAATAACACTTGGAGGAGTTACTAATGATTTACAATTATGAAACGTAAATTGCATATTATTTACACCATTTGGAATTTCTGGAGCTTTTGTAATATTAGTATTCATAAAAGTTGCAGTTAAGTCTTTTATATTTTTACCTAATTTAGGTGTTGTCTCCAAATTTGTACATTCTGCAAAAGTATAATTCATCTTTTCTACATTATCAGGAATTATACTAGGAGCATATTTTAAAGAAGTTGTTTTATAAAAAGCCATATCCATTTTAGTAACGGTAATAGGAATTTTGGGTGCTATTATTAAATTTTCTAATTCTCCTTGACATCCACTAAAAGTATATTTAAGTGAAGTTACAGGAATAAAATTTTTTCCATTATCCGTACTAATATATGTTGGCACGGTTCCAACTATTCTTCCATCAGAGGTGAAATCACCTAAATACCCAGCAGTTCCTTCACTTCCATTCGCATTTAAAGATTCCAAATCATTTAGACCATAAGTTCCATCTTCTAATAAAGTATATTCCCACCAGTCCATATTAACAGATCTTCCATCTGTTCCCATTCCTATTGCTGTGTTTGTTTATTGGTCTGGATGTTTTTGTGCATTAGCTAATACTGTTTCCCAATCTATTGGAAGATAACTATCTAGAACTTCTGCAGCTTTATCCATCTCACTTTGCTCATTTTGCTCTGCCATTTGCCAAGTATCTGCTGCGTTTTGTACTCTTCTAAACAATCCATTATCTCCTACAGTTAGGCTTATTGCTACTCCTGCAAGAATTAAAAGGACTATTATAGTAACGACTAACGCTATCAAAGTTATACCTTGTACCTGCTTTTTTATCTTTTTAAATAATCTTTTACCATCTTTTCTTTTTTCCTGATTTCTTTTTATTACACTCATATTAGTTTTCCTACTTGTGTTCTTTACATATTTTATCTTAAAACTTTAATTAAAATTTTTTTAATTTTTACATAATAAAAACTATGCCTTTACACGATTTCAAATTCGTCTAAAAAGCATAGTTTCTTTACTACGTTCACATAAAATTATTTTGTTAAATCTTACGATATATATATATATATATATATATACAGCCCCAAGGCTTTCAGCGTTTTTTGTCATTTGTTTGTGCTCCTTATTTTTTATTAATTATATCACATATTTAAAAATAATTATCATGAATATAATAAGAACAACATATTTATTAGTATTTAATTATTTGTTTTACATATATTTTTATATTTTACTGCATCAACTGTGTTCAATTTTTCTATTTCTTTTTGCTCGCTCATATTACTATTTCTATGTTTGAATGAGAATTAATTGATTTTGTTTCATCAATTATCTCTTGTAAAACAGTACACGTTCCCTTTAGCCAAATAATCGCATCCTTATTAGTTGCACTATTTGTAAAACAGCCATAATAATCGGTATTATCATTTATAACTGCACCAGTTACATTAGCATTAATTTCTACCATTCCATTTAGATTTGGACACAATGCAAAAGCTCCATGTATGTCTATAACACTACTCGGAATAAAAGTATTTATATTAGTTAAATTTGTACAATCGTTAAAACACCATGACATACTTGTTACCTTATCAGGAATGTTTATTTCAAACTTTTGTAAATTTGTACAATGTTCAAAAGTAGAATCCATAATTAGCAATTCTGTCGGCAAATTTTGCACATCTTTTAAATTGCTACAATAATAAAATGTTTGAAACATATCCGTTACGGTGTTTGGTATTACAGGCATTTTTTCTAGAGAAGTACACCTTAAAAAGGTATATCTCATATTTTGTAAATTCGATGGTAAATTAGCTACATTTACTAATCTACTACATCTAGAAAAAGTAGATTGCATATCAATGACCGTATCTGGTATTATAGGTGCAATTTCTAATGTATCAATTCTTAAAAATGTGTCTTTCATATTTGTTACAGCTATAAAATCTTTATCTTCGGATGATTTTATATATTGAGGAACTGTTCCTACAATTTTTCCATCAACTATATTTCCCAAATAACCTTTTGTTTCATTAATTCCCTCTGTATCTTCTATATCAATTAAATCATTTAATATATAACTTCCATTATATAATGTATATTCCCACAAATCCATATTAACTGGCTTTCCGTCAGTTCCTATTCCTATTGTCGTACTTTCTCTTTGGTCTGGATGTTTTTGTGCATTAGCAAATACTGTATTCCAATCTATTGAAAAATAACTATCTATTAGATTACTTGCTTTATCCATCTCACTCTGCTCATTTTGTTCTGCCATTTGCCATGTATCTACTGCATTTTGCGCTCTTCTAAACAATCCGTTATCTCCTACTGTTAGGTTAATAGCCACTCCTGCAAGAATTAAAAGGACTATGACCGTAACTACGAGTGCTATTAATGTTATACCTTGCACCTGCTTTTTTATCTTTTTAAATAATATTTTGCTATCTTTTCTTTTTTCCTGATTTCTTTTTATTAAACTCATATTAGTTTTCCTCCTTGTGTTCTTTACATATTTTATCTTAAATCTTTAATTAAAATTTTTTTATTTTTGCATAATAAAAACTATGCCTCTCTTACGTATTTTATATACGCATAAAAAGCATAGTTTTTCTACTACGTTCACATAAACTTGTTTTATTAAATCTTACGATATATATATATATATATATACAGCCTCAAGGCTTTCAGCGTTTTTTGTCATTTGTTTGTACTCCTTATTTTTTATTAATTATATCACATATTTTTTCAAATATATTACATTAATTTTTTTAGCTCATCAATTGTTAAATTTAGTATTTTACAAATTTGCTCATCGCTCAATCCCATTTCTTTCATTCTCTTTATTGATTCCTTTGTTTTTATTTCATTTCTTTTTCTTTCTTCTGCCACACCGCTCTTTTTTTCCTCTTCCTTCCGCATATGCTATGTCTGAATTGTAATCAAGCCTTGCTATTTCTCTTGCATCTAGTATTTCTCTTTCTTTTGGGTCTGATAATATCTCCTCTACCAACTTCATTGCTTTTTTTACTTCTGGATTGTCTAGTTTTGACATTTTGATTTTTTCCTCCCTTCCTGCTATTAGCCACAGCCATTGCTCTAGCTTTGTATTAGCTTCTGGATTTTTCTTTATAAACTTGGGTAATTCTATAAAATGCATTTCTAGTACATCTGTTGCTGTTTCTTCTTCCGGTGCATATCCTAAGTCTACATATTCTTCTTTATTTGTTTTTTCAAATTTCATGTGTGCTACTGAATGATAACTGTTCCTTTTATATTTATTAAAGTTTAATATATTTATTACTATTGATGGCTTTAACAATTCATACTTTTCCGCTATTTTTATCTGTGTACTTATGTTTTTACTCATATATAATGCACTTCTTTTAGCTATAGATTCTTGATATCCTACCTGCATTTCTATATCAAGTATTTTTTCGTTATCTATCTCTGCTCTTATGTCTAACCTACTTGCTTTTTCATCTAATAAATCTTTTGGTATTTCTGCATTTAATACTTGTACATTTTTTATTTTTATCTTTAGTATTGACTCTAATAGGTCTCTTAAAATTCCATTTGGATTATCCCTTGTGAATGTTCTTTTAAATATGTAATCATCTAATAATGGGGCATTTTTTCTGTTTAGTTCTTCTGTCATGGTATTTTTTCCTTTCTATTGTATAAAATATATTACGATATTTCAATAGTTTTTTATACCCATAAATTTAGTTTTTGAAAATAAATTTTTCTCTTTCGTCATATTCAACTTTCGTTACCCCATCTAGTCCTGTTGCTTTCTTACCATCTAATTCATTATGGCACATTATTAATAGTTCTTTATTCATAAAATAGTATATAGATTTGAATACTTTTTTTGGCCTTTCTTTTGATATCTCCGTTATTCTTGCTAGTTTTGTTTTCATTATATTTTGTTGTTTCATTCCTTTGTCTTATTCTCCTATCACTGTGTATAGTTAATGTTTCCCTATCAAGAGCTATATTATGCAAGCCCCTTTTCTCCTCTAGTCTTATTATTCCTAGTATCTTCAATACTATGAGCTTGTCCGACTCCCTATAATCCTTTTGTTCATCTCCTCTTTATCGTTGATTTTCCATACTCTTTCGAGAGATTACAGGGTCTCACCGTTCATTGTATAATCATTGTATAACATGATTAGGTCCCTGACTACGCAAGAGCCATACAAAACTCGTCCTATCGTTCTGCATGATTGTGTTTTCCAGTCGCGTGACACTGTCAACCTCTTGATATTTGCACTATTTTCATAGCTCAATACTAACCCTATTACCTACCTGTCTACGCTTAATCCATTACATTACTGCAATAAATTCAAGACTCGCTACTAGTGATTTGACTAAATCTTTCCTAGATGGGATTTCCACCCATTAAATTATACAACCTTTTCCGGTCGCACCACGCAATTTAGTACAATACATATATATTTCAACACGTTAAGGTTTATTATATTGACTTCTAGATATATAAAGTAACTCTAAATCCATCGCTTATATATGCAGTACCTGCACTTCGATTACGATAACCAGCTGGTTCGACATTATAAGCACTTCCATAGCCTCCACCTCTATTAGCATACTGAGCATTTATGTTTGAACATTCTTCAGTAGTATACTCATATAGATTTCCACCTAAATCGTATATATTGCACACATCTTTTGTTTGACCTGTTAAAACCAGTGTTTCGTCACCATTATTTTTAGTTTGTTGAACTCCATTTAAATTTGTATATTCAAATGTTGTGTCTTTATAATTTCCTTCTGTTGAATTAATTGCATAGTCACAATTTTCATTATTAACTTTTTGTATAAAACTTATTACTGTATCCCATGCATAACTACTAACTAATTTTGTTTTCACAGTTGCATAGCCCTGTGAAGTACCCATTTGCTCTGCTAAATTTTTCAAATTATTAAATGTTATATAATTATATGGTACTTGATTTTTTTGTATTGTTACAGTATTATTTTGACTACTATTTTTATTTCTCATTTCTTTAGCTAAAGTAAATTCTTTGTCTCCTGATTCATACCTTCCTATATAGTAACCTCCATTTTCATTTATACTAGATTCTTCATCAATAGGCATTTCTTCTGTAAAATAATTATTACTTACATCTGAAAAATTTATTATTTCACTATTTGTTTTTTCATCTATTTCTCCTGTTGCTACATTAGAACTATATGCTGTCCTTTGATATACTATTGTTGCAGTTCCTCCTGTAGATAACTTTATGGTTGCTCCTGCTTCGTTCCCTTCTTCATCCTCTGTTCTGGCTGGTATCCACACGAATTGGTTTCCATCTTTATCTTCTATTACTATTCCATCTTCAACTACTGTCGCTGAATCTTGTGCTATTTTAAATCCTGCTGGAATTCTTACTTCATTATCTAAATCATCTGTTATTGTTGTATCATTTTCAAATGGTTTATTTAATTGCTTTGCATATGCTACTGTTGTCGCTTTGTTATATTCACTTGTATAATCATCTAAAAAATTTCCTGCTTGTTCCATCTCTTTTTGTTCATTTTGCTCTGCCATTTGCCATGTGTTTGCTGCATTTTGTGCTCTTCTAAACAGTCCATTATCTCCTACTGTTAAGTTTATTGCAACTCCTGCTAAGATTAGCAAAACAATGACCGTAACTACTAGAGCTATCAAAGTTATACCTTGCACCTGTTTTTTTATCTTTTTAAATAATCTTTCGCTATCTTTTCTTTTTTCCTGATTTCTTTTTATTAAACTCATATTAGTTTTCCTCCTTGTGTTCTTTCATATTTTATCTTAAAACTTTAATTAAAATTTTTTTAATTTTTTCATAATAAAAACTATGCCTCTCTTACGCATTTTATATACGCATAAAAAGCATAGTTTCTCTACTACGTTCACATAAAATCATTTTGTTAAATCTTACGATATATATATATATATATATACAGCCTCAAGGCTTTCAGCGTTTTTTATCATCTGTTTTTTCTCCATATTTTTTCTTTATTATAGCATATATTTTTACTTTTTATAAAATATTTTTTCTGAGTTTTTATTCCCAATTTAGCATAGGATATCCATTATTGATATTATTGGTGTCTTCTTTAAATGCATTTTCACTATTAACAACTTCAAGTATTGTCGGCATTTCTTCTGAGGTGATTTCTTCCATTCCATCTGCTATTGGTGCTAAAGAACCATTAGCTTCGATTTCTACCGTATCTTTTAGATAATAACAATTAATAATTGTTTGTTGCTCATTTAAATTTAGAGTTCCAATTGATCCAGCCACACAATTAGTATTATCAATTAATATTTTTCCTATATTATAGCCTACTTCTAATGTTCCATTATTAAATCTTCCAACTATTCCTCCTGCTCTAACAAATTGTCCATCTGAACCTTTTGCTACAATCTCTCCATCATTTATTACATTTTTTATTTGTTTGTCTTTTATATCTGCCGAAATTCCACCTAAAAATGCATATTTACTATCCGTACTAATTCTCCCAGAATTATAACAATTTTCTACATCTACATAAAAGTTTGTATTTCCAAGAATTCCACCTAAACGCAATATATAATTTAAATTTCCGTCTTCAGCTCCACTTCCCACTATATTTCCAACATTATAGCAATTTTTTATCTTTCCAGCTGATAAAGGATTACCTAATATTCCTCCTAAATAGCCCGCTACTTTTTTAGTATCAATATTCAAATTTCCTCGATTTACACACTCATATATTTCTGTTACTCCTTCTCCTATATTTCTTTCAATTTGTCCGACAATCCCTCCACAAGTGATATCTGCCGATCCCATCTCTCCATGATTAGTAGCCTTAAAATCAATTTTATTGCTACATTTTTCAACCCTTCCTGCATTCTTTGTTTGTATGCCTACTATTCCTCCAAGTGTTGTCCAACTGTCTGTCTCTACATTTATATTTCCAGATGTATTACAATTTGTAATATTTCCATAATTTAAGGCTACTATTCCTCCTACAATAGTTGAAAATCCTTTTACTTTAATTTCTATATTCATTAAAGACAAGTTCTTAATCTCCCCATCATTTGCAAAAAATAAGCCCCCTTTATTTGTTTCTGAATTTTCTATGTTTTGATATAGAGTGTAAATCTTATTATTACAGCCATCAAATGTTCCAGAAAAATAATTATCCGAGTTTCCTATTATTTTAAATCCTTCTCCTGAAGTTAAAGAATTTTTTAGTTGCCCAATATATCCATACTTTTCATATTCTGTTGTATATGGATCCACATATGATTTTATTGAATTGAAATCTAAACTTTGTCCTAGTTTTACTGTTTTACCTTCATAATTGTTTACATTTGACACATCATGTGCAAAAAACACTAAATCTTCTATACTATTTATTATATACACATCCATATTCATTTCATCTTGTTCTAAAATTCCTGGATTATTATCAGTTACCTGTTCTATAGCACTTTTATTTAATACCTCATCAATTATATCTGAGGCTTTATCCATTTCACTTTGTTCGTCACTTTGAGCAATCTCCCAAATATCTCTTGCCTTTTCTACTCTTTTAAATATACCATTATCTCCTATTGTCAAATTAATTGCTACACCTGCTAAAATTAGCAAAACAATGATGTTTAGTATGTTATCGATGGTTAGGCTGTAGAAAAATAGACTGGAATAGTTTTCTAGACC
>CALXWN010000023.1:0-11894 GCA_944392415.1 uncultured Clostridia bacterium
TGTAACTAAATTTTCTTTTTCTTTATTATACTTTTCAATAATTTCTCTTAGGGCTTCTGAAAAATCTTGAAGCATTACAACTTTGATATTAGGTGCTTTTCCGGAAATATAATCATCAACAACTTGTTTTAATTTATACATATTATTAAGCTCTGGCAAAAGGATTTTTGCATTTTTATCTGCTCTATCCACAAGTTTTTCTTTTATTGTTACTATATCTTCATTACTTGCACAAGATATCCTTTGGAATATTTGATATGGATCACTATATTTAAATATAGGAATATTCATACATTCTTTATCAAAAGTATCATAGAATTTTTCCATTTTCATTGGTATGTTTTTAAATATAGTATCGGCTTTAACTCTATACATTTTATCTTTTAGTTGATTATTTAAGTTTCTAAATCTACTTAATATTTCTTGCATTTCTGGCATATTTTCATCAAATGACATTTGCTTTATTTGTTCTTCTGCATCTTCACAATATTCTGATGTAATTGATGCTATATTCATACCGTTTAAAAATACACTATTTATTGTTTGCATGTCATAATCAATCAAGCCTTTTTTTATGAAATATACAAAATACGTATATATTTTTAGTAAGTCTATTAATTGTATTTCTCCTTTTTTTACAGATTCTAGAACTTCTGAAATAACATTTGGAAATTGGTCATCAGATATTTTCCAATATTCTTCTGTAAGAAGTCTTTTGTAACCTGGTAATTTGTCAGTATCAACAGTGTTTATTATATCTTCCATGTCCTTTTTAAAAGTTTTCATGTCAAATATCCTAGTTCTTACATAAATTTCAATAAATTTGAAAAATCTATATTCTGTTTTAAAATTATAGTAATAATTATTATCAAATTCTTTTATATAAAATTGTCTATTATCCATAAAAACTCTTGAAGATACTACTAATGACTTATATTCTTCATTATCGTTAATATTTACAAATTTGTCTTTTGTAACTTTTCCAGCTTTAATTTCAAAAGATACTGCTATTGTAAATATTAACATTGTTTGAAGAATTCTATTATTTGTATTTGGATAAGATTTGTTAACCATATCAAATACTTTTTTGAAGTCATTTAGAGCATGCTTTAAAATTCTTAAGTTTCTAGTACCACTTTTTATAAATGTTGAAACTATTAGATTTGTATTTTCTCTTAAAAATCTTATTAAATCTCCATTGTTTTCATATCTTATTAATAATCCATTAATAATATATGTAAACTCAGGGGCATACTCAAATGTTTCACCTATTAATTTTTCTTTTATTCTTTCATAATCATTTGCTTTGTCGAATACATTTTCTATTGTATCCTCTATTTTTTCAACCATTGGTTTATCTGTTGTAAGAAGTTTGTCTTCTTTGTCTAACAAATATGTAGCAATAAATGTTTTCATTTCCAAATTGCTACTTTTTAATTTTGTAGAAAGTTCTTTCTCATTACAAATTATGATTGTTTTTATGTGGTCATGCTCTACGAAATTATTTATGTAACCCAATATGTCTATAACATCAACATTTGCTCTTTCTAAGTCATCAAAACACAATACCTTGTCATCTGTTGAGAAAAAGTTTTCATAATCTATTTTATCTCCATTTTGAGTTACACCAAAAAAGTTTGCCATATCTAATCCAGTTTTTGCATATTCTGGAATAAAAGTTTGTCCATTACTATCCATGTATCTTTTTAAATTTTTATCCATTAGCTGTGTTGTTTCTATAAATATTTTTTTGCTTATTTCCTCTAGATTTGATATACCATATAAAGACATGTATATAGTTGTTAATTTTTTACCATTTACAGTCATATTTTCAATTTTGTTTCTTATTTTGTGGTTCCAAAAATATGTTTTACCACTTCCCCATTCACCATTTATCATAATGGCATAATCTGTGTAATCTGACCTTATGTAATCTAATATGCTTTCTACTAAATCATCCATTCTAATTCTCTCCTTAATTCTTATGCATTACATTTCCCTTGCTAATGCCATAAAACCAATTTTATTTGTGGCTTTACTTAGTGTTTTGATGCATTCATTTGCAGTAGATCCTGTAGTGTAAATGTCATCAAGTAATAATATTTTTTTATTTTTAATTCTATCCACATTCTGAATTGCAAATACATTTTTTATGTCAATTTGCCTTTCTTTAGCTGTTTTTGTGCTTTGTGGCTTTATGTTTTTTGTTTTAACTAAGCAATTTGTTTCTACTGAAATTCCAAGTTTCTTAGCTATTAACTCTGTTTGATTATATCCACGCTCATTCATTCTTTTTTTATGTAGTGGAACTGGAATAATTATATCATAACTTTTTAAAATAGAATATATTTTTTTATTGTTTTTTATTAAATATGCAAAAGAATTTGCAAGATAACTTGCGTCATAAAATTTATAATTTATTAAAAGATTTCTAATTATGTCTTGGTATTTGTAAATAAAGATTTTTTGGATTTTTAGATTATTATTTGTTTTATCATCCCAAATGTTATCCTTAAAATTAAGCTCTTTATTTATAAATGAATTTCCTAGAGATTCAATTTTTATGTTTTCTTTAAACATAAAATTAATTTCATATTGTTTTAAATTTTCTTCGCATTCTTTGCAAATTGGTATACCTATTTTTTCACAAACACCGCATTTTATAGGAAAAAATAAATTGAGGGCTTTTTCTAAAATCATAAGTAATCACTCTTTACAGCTATTCTATAATAGACTGTAATTCTCCTTTCTAGTATTTATAATTCATGCCCCCAAATTAATTTTATAAAAACTTTTTATTTTGTAATTATTTCTTTAATCTGTATAATCTTTATCTTCTTTATTCATATTTTGAGCTGTAATTTCTTTTTCTATCCTTTCTTTTTGTATTATTGCTCTCTCCCTATTATAAACTTCCATATTATTATTATAAATAATTTTATTTAAAATATTTATGGATCTAGATTTTAACCCTAGTACTAAATATATTTCTGATAAATCAACAAAACCAATTTTTATATGTTGATTCTCATAGTTTTCAAAAGCCTGAGATATTGTTTTTCCATTTTCCTTCTCTTTTTTTATAAAACTATATATTTCTTTTTTGCTTTTTAAAAAGTCCTTTTTTAACTTTTTCAGCTCTTCTTCATTTAATGAATATATTATACTGTATACTTCACCTATTGAAATATTTAATCTTTCTGCTACATCTTGTGGTAACATTTCTTTTAAAAGTTCTATTGTTTTTTCTTTTGAATCATATTTCTTAGCATCGCTTGTTTTCATATCTTTACTTATTACTTCTGATATTTCTTGAGGACTACACTCATCATCCCACATATCTAAAAACTTATCCAATAATGATTTTTGTTTTTCATCATCACTTTTTCCCATGTAAATTTTAATTCTTTTTTCACTAACTCCTATTTGATTTGCTATTTTTTTAGTATCCATTCCTAAGCTTTTAAGTTCTAAATACTGTTTGTACCTATCTTTTTTCTCCTTTACTATTGGTACATCTCTTAGATTAATACCTGTATTTTTCGCTTGCAATAAGTAATTAAATACTGTAGCCACATTAGTATCAAGCTTATCAGCAATATCTTCTTGACTTTTTCCATCATTCCACATTTTAACAACAATATCTAAGTTTATTTCTTTTGCTTTTCTAAGCTCATTTCCTTCTTTTCTTGCATTAGAAAGTAATTCGCTTACTTTATTAGTAGATATAAATAGTTCATCTCCTATTTCTTTTCTTGATTTTCCCTCGTTCCACATCTGAACTGCTAACTCTTCTCTTTTTCTATTTTTTTCTTCTAAACTTAATACTGTATAGCCTCTTTTTCTTGCTTTATTTATTAATTGATTTATTTTATAAGTAGGATAATTCAATTCTTCTGCTATTTTTTTTACTGGCCATAGCATATTCCATAAATTTCTCACTTTTTCTACATCTTCATCTTCTTTTTTCATCTTAATTTCAGTTCCTTATTTCTCAATTTTAAATAATAATTACATTTATTTTTCTTTATAAATTCTCTAATTTAAATTTTAGTCCTGAATTTCTTTGTTTTATTTTTTCATTGTTTATCATAAACTGAATAGTAAAAGGATTTCCTATCATTATTAACTTATCTTTTGCTCTTGTCATTCCTGTGTATAGTAAATTTCTTGTGAGTAGCATTGGTGCAGCCTGATAAATAGGTATAATTACTGTTTGAAATTCACTTCCTTGTGATTTATGTACTGTAATTGCAAATGAGTGCTCTATTTGATCTAAGTCTTGATAACTGTAAAATGCAACTTTGTCATCATCAAATCTAATTTTTACTTCACCGGCTTCATCATCTATTTTTTCAATAACGCCCATTTCTCCATTAAAAATTCCACTATTTATCTCACTTTTTCTTCTCCACATTATATCATAATTATTCTTAGTTTGCATTATTTTGTCGCCTTCTCTATATATTATTTCTCCAAATTTCTTTTCGTTTTTTATGACACTTGCTGGATTAAAATTTTCTTGTATTACTTTATTTAAATTTTTTGTTCCTAAATCTCCTTTTTTAGATGGCGTTATTATTTGTTCTTCTAAGTTGTATAATTCTAGTATTTTGTTTATTATTTGCATTGTAGATTTTTCTTGGATAAAGAAGAAATCATTCTTAGTATCACTTCGATTTGATGGTTTGTCTTTATCTTGTTCTTTAGATTTTTTTGATTGTGTAAAGTCATCATCATTCATAGAAATTTTCATATCTACGGCATTATTTTTTACATCTTCTAAAAAGTTTATTCCTTCATTAACTTTGTGAGAATTAACAATAATTTCACTTTGAAGAGCTTGTCTAAAAATTTTGTTAAGCCTTACACATGGGACTCTTTTTGAATCAATTAAATCTTTTAAAACTGTACCGGGACCTACTGATGGAAGTTGGTCAGTATCTCCTACTAACACAAGCTTTGTTCCTTTAAATAAGGCTTTTACAACATAATTCATTAAGAATATATCCACCATTGACATTTCATCTATTATAACTACATCTGCGTCAATTGGCGTTACATCTAAGTCTGGGTCAGGCTTTTCGTCTGATACCTTTCCTATCTCTAGTAGTCTGTGTAATGTGCTTGCTTCTTCTCCAGTTGCCTCAGTCATTCTTTTAGCGGCTCTACCGGTTGGAGCACAAAGTACAACCTTCTTTCCTCTTGATTTATATATATCTATAATTGTTTTTATTATAGTCGTTTTACCTGTACCGGGTCCACCGGTTATAATACACACATTATTGTCATTAACCATTTTTACTGCTTCTACTTGTTTTTCAGATAATTCTAATGAAGTAGCTTTTTCAGTTTTTTCCAATTCCTTATTAAAGTTTGATATTCTTTTTATATTATCTGCCTGCTCTAATCCCAGAATTCTTTGTGCAATATTTAACTCGGTTTTGTAATAATCAATTAAATAAATCCAAGTTTGTATGCACAATTCTGTTTTGCCATTTGTGGTAGCTATTTCTTCTCTTTCCTCTATTTTTATTTGTTCTTTTACTCTTAAATCTTTTATTCCATCTAACACATCATCTTCTGAAACTCTTAAAAGATTGGTTACAAATGTTATTAAATTTGCTTCTAATACACAACTATGTCCATTATATGTAGCTAAGTTAAGTCCATGCCTGATACCAGCGTCCACTCTCTTTAGGTTGTTTCTTTCCACACCTAAATCTAAAGCCATTTTATCTATTTGTGAAAAATCCACTTTCACGCCAAGTTCACTTAAAACATATGGGTCATTTTCAACTATTGATATTGTATTAGCCCCCAACTTTTTGTAAATTGTATTAGCACTTTGAGGACCTATACCAAACTTTTCTAAAAATCCTACTATTTGCCACAACTCCCAATTAGCAACAAAACTTTCATTAATTTCTTCTGCTTTTTTCTTTGTAATACCTTTAATTTCTGTAAGTCTATTTGGATCAGCTTTTAATACTTCAACTGTTTCTTCTCCAAACTTTTTTATTATTTTTTTTGCAGTTGCAGGGCCAACTCCTTTTACAATACCATTTGACAAATATTTTTCTAGAGCATCTAAGGTTTCGGGCATTATTTTTTCAAAAGTTTCAACTTTAAATTGGTCCCCATAATCTGGATGAGTAACAAATTTTCCAATGATTTTAAGGCTATCACCTTTTTGTACAAAAGGTAAATAGCCTACTATAGTTGTGTCAGCTGACTCCATATCAAATGTAGCAATTGTATATCCGTTTGTTTCGTTTTTATATATTATATCTTGTACAGTTCCTTTAAGCTCCATTTTTTCCTTTCTTTTTATTTAAGGACGGGCCTTAATTGAATTTTTTCGTTTAAGGACCGTCCTTAAAATATCTTTTAATATCCGTACATTTGAGACATATACCATGAATTTATATCAAATGGTTCTCTTGTTTCTGGCATACCATAATTTATTCCATAAGTTTCTACTCTTATACTTGTTATTACTGGTGGGTCTACTGGTCTATCTTGAGTAAGTTCGCTACTTGAGTCTGTTTGTTCTTCTCTTGTCTCTACTTCTACATTGGAAATTGCATCTACTACATCCATTCCTTCTGTAACCTTACCAAATGCTGCATATAGACCGTCTAAACTATCAGTTGAATCTTCTGTAGTAATAAAGAATTGGCATGATGCTGAATTATATCCTTCTGTTGCTAAACTAGCACTATAACTACTATAGTCACTTCTTGCCATTGAAATAACTCCTCTTTCATGTTTTAGAGTATTATCATTATTTCCATTAGCAATAAATTCACCTGTTATTGTATATTCTTCATCAGAGTCCTGTCCTAAATCTTTTAGAGTAGCATTTCCTGTTCCATCTCCATTAGGATCTCCACCTTGTATCATGAAATCTGGTATTGTTCTATGGAATGTAATTCCATCATAAAATCCATTATTAGCTAAAGCTATAAAATTTGCTACTGTTTCTGGTGCATAATTTGGATAAAGTTCTACTTTTATTGTTCCAAAGTTTTCTACTTCTATTGTTGCTATTGGATTTTGCACATAAAAGTTTTGCTTTTTTATTATTGTATTAGTAACATATGCTATTAATCCTAAAACTAGTATTATTGCTATAATGGTTGCTACAAATTTGATTTTTGTATATTCTCTATTATTTTCAGAAGTTTTAGCTTTTTCTGACTTTTTATTTGCTTTTTCTAATTTAGCTTGAGCTTTGGCTTCTTTTTTCTCTGCTTTTGAAATTTTAGTTTTTGCGTTTACTTTCTCTTCATTTTTTGTTTCATTCTTTTTTGTATCTTTACTCATAATATGTATCCTTCCTTGTCTTTTACATCCTCTTTTAACAAAAGTATTCTATCACAGAATTTATGAATTATCAACGCTATTTTTTCTTATTTTTTAATATATTTTCAATATTATTTTTAAAAGATGGAAATTCATTATGTATTACTTCCCAAACCATAGTCAAATTAATTCCATCATAATCATGCACAATTCTATTTCTTAAAGCTTTTAGTCCTCTCCAGTCTATAGTCTTATATTCATCTAAAAATTCATCACTAAATCTACTAACTAATTCTCCAATCTGACTCAAATTAAATACACATGCATTTATAGTTTTTTTATCTTTACTGAATGTTTCATAGTCATAACTATTTATAAAATCATTTATCTCAATTATATAATTATTAATTTTATTTAAAATTATATTATCTTTACTTTTCATACACTACTACTCCTGTTTTATCTATTTCTTTTTCTATTGGAGAATTTTTTTCTATTTCAATTTTTTCTATAACATCTACATCTTTATCAAAACTTTCTCCTATCTCATCCATAATTTTATAAAATTCCAATCCTTTAACTTGTCCTTCGCAATCTATCATAATGTCTATGTCGCTTTCTTTTGTGGGCATATTTTTGGCATATGAACCAAATAATATTGCTTTCTTTACTTTTGTATTTTTTAAAACCTTATTTAAGATCTGCCTTATATCAGCTATAGTATATATATCATTTTTCATTTCTATTCTCCTTACCCAATTAAATTATCAAACAGGAACTGCTCCTGCATTCTTTTTAATGACCTTTTAATTGTTCTAGCTCTTATTTCTCCAATACCATCAACAGCATCTAGTTCTTCAATATTTGCTTGTAATAAATTTTGAAAAGATTTAAACTTTTTAACTAAATTATCCACTATATTACTTGGCATTCTTGGAATTTTGCTAAGTATTCTATAACCTCTTGTATATACACTAACCTCATCATAACTATCTTGTGCTGTAAAGCCTAGAGCTTTAGCTACATTTGTTGAAATCATAAGTTCTTCGTGAGTCATGTTTTGTATTTTTTCTAATGCTTTATCTGCATTTTTGCCTTTAACATAATCTTTTATAATTAGTTCAACTTCTTCATTTATGCCATCTGTTAATTCTTCTAATTGCATTTCTATTAGTCTTCCATCTGTACCTAATTCATAAATTGCTCTTTCAACTTCATCAACTACTTGCATAAGCATTCCTGCTCTTTGCAATGTTTCTATAACAATTTGAAGTGTAACAATATCATTAAATTCATATTCATTAAGTAAGTTAAGTCTATTGTCTAATACTTTTTTATATTTTTCAACTGTTTGAAGAGCTTGATTTGCTTCTGATGCTACTCTTGATGTGTCTTCTAATACATAACGATTGTTTCCTTGATAAATTGTTATTATTCCTCTTCTTTGAGAAATACTAATTACAATGTTTCCTGTTTGTTTTGCAACACGTTCAGCTGTTCTATGTCTTGTACCTGTTTCTTGAGTAGGAATTGATTGTGAAGGAACTAATTGAGTATTGGCAAACAATATTTTTTTCAAATCTGAACTCAGTATGATTGCTCCATCCATTTTGGCTAATTCGTAAAGTCTTGCAGATGTGTAATCAACATCAATATTGAATCCACCATCAACTAAATCCATTACTTCTTTGTTTTCGCCAATTACTATTAAAGCACCAGTTTTTGCTTTTAATATGTTTTCTAGACCTTCTCTAATAGGTGTACCAGGTGCTATAAGTTTTAAAATGTTAATAAAATCATTTTCTTTAATTGCCATTTTGCAAGCCTTCCTTATTTTATCTCAACTGCTCTTAAAGCATCATTTATATTTCTGACACCTATTATATCTAAATTATACTTATTTTTCAAGAGTTTTTTGTTATTTTCTGGTATAATGCACCTTTTAAATCCTAGTCTTTCTATTTCCTTTAATCTTTTATCTATTAAATTTACACTTCTTATTTCTCCAGTAAGTCCAACTTCTCCAATAACAGCTATATCTTTAGGTATACTAATGTTCTTAAAGCTTGATGCTACAACTAATGCAATGCCTAAGTCTGCTGCAGGTTCATTTATTCTCATTCCACTTACAACATTTAAGTAAACATCTTGGTTACCAAGCGCTAGGTTTGCCCTTTTTTCTAACACTGCTATTAGTAATGCTAATTTATTAAAGTCCACGCCATTTGCAGTCCTTTTAGGTATACCATAAACACTCATTGTAGTTAATGCTTGTACTTCTACTAAAAGTGGTCTTGTACCTTCAATTGTACATATTATAACTGAGCCTGAATATTTATCGCTACCTTCTGAAATTAGGATTGATGAAGGATTTGTTACTTCTATCATTCCTTCATTTTGCATTTCAAACATTCCAACTTCATTAGTAGAACCAAATCTGTTTTTTACACTTCTAATAATTCTGTATGAAAAATATCTTTCTCCTTCTATGTATAAAACTGTATCAACCATATGTTCTAGGACTCTTGGTCCTGCTATATTTCCATCTTTAGTTACGTGTCCTATTATAATTGTGGTTATTTGATTTTGCTTGCATACTCTCATTATTCTAGCTGTTATTTCTCTAACTTGACTTACAGTTCCCGGAGCTGAGGTTATTTCTGAAGAATACATTGTTTGAATAGAATCTATTACTACAAGTTTTGGATTCATAGAAGCAATCTCGCTATCTACCGCATCTATGTCAGTTTCGCCTAAAAACATTATATTATCACTAGTTATGCCTAATCTATCTGCTCTTAGTTTAACCTGCTCTGCTGACTCTTCTCCAGAAACGTATAAAACTTTTGAATCTTCACCTAAGCAAGCTATTTTATTACACAATTGTAAAATTAGTGTAGACTTACCAATACCAGGTTCACCACCAACCAAGACTAAAGAGCCTTTGACTAAACCTCCTCCTAAAACTCTGTCTAGTTCTTGGTACCCAGTTTGAACTCTTATAGCTTCTTTGCCTTCTACATTTTTAAGCAAAGTTGGTTTTGCTGCTGTTTTTTGCTTTCCATCTGTTCCTACTACTTTTTGCTCTTTTTCTTCATAAAATGTATTCCACTCATTACAGGCTGGACATTTGCCCAGCCATTTTGGTGATTCATATCCGCATGAGCTACAAACAAAAATTGTCTTTGCTTTCGCCATTTTTAACATCCTTTCTTTTTACGATGGGGACGGTCCTTTTCGTAAAAAAATATATATTTAAAGCCACACAATATACTTCTTTCCATTTTAGTGAAATGGAGCGGACAGCAAAATATTCAATTGAGTCTTGTTCTCAGTAGCGAAGTGAGAACGTACGAGCGCTGAGTGAGCATTTTGCGAACGAACCGCGAAGTAAAATAGGAAAGAACGTATATTGTGGCTTTGTTAGAAAACATTTTACGATAAGAACCGTCCCCAACGTAAAATTAATATTCCTTATTTCCATTTTTCAAAAATACAAGCAATTCTATAAATACTGCATGTGACCAAGCAAGACCAATAACCCATTTTTCATTCAAATCACTATTTGATTGTTCTGCTAAGAATCCTTGTGGGGTAGCGCTTTGTACTATAAAATTCAAGCATTCATTTGCTTTTTTATCATCACCAGCAGCATGGAAATATAGTCCCATCCAGCCTGTTGCAATTATCCAAGGATTATTACCGCCAAGATATCCATCTCCTTGGTATCTTAAATATCC
The DNA here is from genome assembly GCA_944392415.1 of uncultured Clostridia bacterium. Taxonomy (GTDB): domain Bacteria; phylum Bacillota; class Clostridia; order TANB77; family CAG-508; genus CAG-793. Next base: position 11,049 of record CALXWN010000023.1, read on the forward strand.
TCCGGAATAAGTTCTTAATGTCATATTTATTTGGTCAACTGTATTTTGTACAAATTTTTCATTCATGTCAAATACTCTAAATGGGAATATTGATGCTATAACACTTATATCTACGAGTCTATCTGTTGTATTTCTTAGCAATACATTCATTTTTTTATCTACTAAATTATCTAAAATGTACTTTTTTGTATCTCTTTTATATTCTTCTAATTTCTTTTTGCATTTTAAGATGTCGTCTTGTTTTAATCTGTTCTTGTCAAACAAATCATATACTTCATCATAAGTTTTTATCATTGAGTCAAATGCTGAATATATTGCAGATAATGAATATAAATGTATTCCTTCTGTATTTTCCCATAAGTCATAGCTTGGATGTTTGTATATTTCGTCTCTTTCTTTATAGTTGTATTCTTTTTCTAGTTCCATTCTAACTTTATCTTCTGTTTCTTCTTTACCTAAAATATAGTCCATATATTTTTCAAGGAATTTTGCCCCCTTTTCTAGCATTTTTAAATTATCTTTTAAAAATTTAGTATCTTTCTTTCCCGTCTTTCTTGCCATAACTAGAAAATGTCTATATGCACCATAAACTACTGTTGCTGTTTCATCTATTTGGTATCCCCAGCAAGGTGCTAGTCTTCCATCTGTATAAAATCTTTGCTCCCACATTCCATTTTTTTCTTGTGTTTTTCTTAAAAAGTTTTCATACAACTTTTTAGTCATACTTTCGAATCCAATAAAGTCTAAAGCTTTATATACTAATACAGAATCTCTAGGCCAGCAATATGCATACCTTCCTGATTTATCTCTTTCTTCATCAACTTCAACAGAAGCAGAAATTCCACC
>CALXWN010000024.1:0-11805 GCA_944392415.1 uncultured Clostridia bacterium
TCTAAAATCCCTATATATACTGATACTAGTATTATACAGGGATTTTTTATTCATTTTTACTGTCAAATTCAGGATATTATCATAAGATATAGCGTTTATCAACTAATTTTTCATAAATATTATGGGCAAAAAAAGAGAGATGGGAATTATCCCACCTCAGTTTCGTTGCTTTTAGCCTCATCAGCTTCTAGTATTGCTTCAATTTGATCGAGGTTTTTCCTAGCTTCTGCCGGTTCCAAGTCATTCGCACAATCATATGCAAAAGCTAAAAACCGATCATCGTGAGTGAGCCGATAGGCTCCTGTAAATATTGCAACTTGCGTGCTCATTTTTCAACAACCTTTCTGTTTTGTAGTACATTATATTATATCATATATTCCAGTATTTGTCAAATGTAAGTTTTCTCCATTTTTCGACAAATAGTCATTCTATATTTTTTTAATAAAAGCCTATTTCAAATGAAAATTATTTATCCAGAACTCCCACTTTCTTTATTCCAAAAGTTATAAAATATATAACTCCTGAAATAATTACAATCATAGGTCCTGTTGGTATATTTGTGTAGTATGAAATAATAAGTCCACTAATTCCTGAAAATAGTGCTAATATTATTGAAAATAAATGATAACTTCTCATATTCATTGAAATATTTCTGCTTGATGCTGCTGGCAAAATTATTAATGAATTTATTAGTAAAATACCAACCCATCTAATTGAAATCATTACCATGACTGCAATTAAAATAGCAAAAATATTTTCCATTGCTTTTACATTTATTCCTTTGCTCTTAGCTAGAGTACTGTTTAAGCTTACTGCATTTATTTTATTAAATAAATAAAACCAAAATATAAATGTTAATATAAAGGCAACAAATAAATACAATATTTCTGATTCTGAAATGCTTAAAATGTCTCCTACCAAATAGCTAGAGTACTTATTAAAACTCCCACTTTGTGCAAGCATAGCAAGTCCAAGTGCGATTGCTATTGATGAAAATACACTTATAATTGTATCAGCACCATATGTTGTCTTGCTTTTTATAAAATTTAGTAAAAGAGCAAATATTACAGCAAATATTATCATTGATATATTAATATTTGTCATTCCTAAAAGCATTCCTATTGCTATACCTGTAAGGGCAGAATGTCCTAGCGCATCAGAAAAGAATGCCATTTTTTTATTTACTATCATTGTACCAATTATTGCAAATATTGGTGAAACTAATAGTATTGCTAAAAAAGCATTTTTCATAAATGTATATTGCATAAAGTCAAAAGGTAATATTACTTCTAGTAAATTATATATTACTTCCATTTTTAATGCTTCCTTCCCTATTTTTCTTTATTTTTTTATTAAAGCTTTTTTGATTATTTATCCTATTTCTCCAAATCTCTCTATGAATTCATCACTTTTAAAAACTTCCTCTGCTGTTCCTTCTTTTACAACCTCTTTATCTAGCAATATTACTCTATCTGCATATTTTTTTACCAAGTCTAAATCATGAGATACAAGTATTATTGACATATCATATTGCTTTTTCAAATTTGATAGAATCTCATAAAAATCCTTTGTTCCATTTCTATCAACTCCTGATACTGGTTCATCTAAGATTAATAAATTAGGTACTGGAGAAGTTGCTATTGCAAGTAATACTCTTTGAAGCTCTCCTCCTGATAAATTTCCCACTCTTTTATCTATCAATTTTTCTGCACCAAACATTCTTAAGGCTTCTCTTATTTTTCTATATAGACTTTTATCCTTCATAAGCCATACCGGTTTATTGGAAATATATGTCGCAAACATATCATACACAGTAGTTGGCATATCTCTTTCAACATTTAAGTGTTGTGGAACATAGCCAATTTTTATTTTTTTCTTTTTATTTTCCTTCATATCAAAGAATTCGACTTTACCAGTATGATTTATTTCTCCTAGAATTGACTTTAATAGTGTGGATTTTCCTGCACCATTTCTGCCTATAATCATCAAAAGTTCTCCACAATGTACTTCTATGTTTATATCTTTTATTATCTCTTCTTTTCCTATTTTTACTGATAAATTTTCAATCTTTGTACAATGAAAGCCACAACTTTCCATTAATAATTTAGTCCTTTCTTTTAAATTTTTTGTTGTCAAAAAGTGCCGTTCCCATTCACAGCGTACCGTTCGACACACGTTCCATCACTTTAAAACATTGTTTTAAGTATTTCTAAATTTTCTTTCATAGTATTTATGTAAGAGTCTAAAGAACCATCTCCGCTCATTGCATCATTAAGTCTATATACTGTAGCTCCTGTTTCGCTAGCTATTAAATTTGCATTTTGGTCATCATCATTTTGTCCTATAACTATTGCCTGTATTCCTGAACTTTTAACTTTCTCTATAACTTCTCTTACTGTTTCAGCAGATAGGCTATTATTCTCATGGTCTGTTTCAATCAATATTTCATTTACACCTATAAATTTAAACAAATATGAAAACGCTTCATTTAATGATACTACTTGTCTTTCATTAACACTGTTTTCACTACTTGCATCATTGGTTTCTGATTCACTAGTTACATCATTATTATCTGCACCAAAATCATAACTATTATACTCATCTTTTAAATCCTGCAATTTTTGTATGTATGTATTTTTATTTTGTTCAAATAAATCACTATTAAAAGGATTTAGTTCTTTAAGTCCTTCTGTTATAGCTTCTACTTGCAATATATAGTTATCTATACTAGTCCAAAAATGTGGATTTATTTCGTCATCTTCTTGCAACAAATCAAATTCTTTATCTAAGCTTACACTATTTTGCGCAACATTTTGCTCATTTGAAGATTCTTGGTTTGTTAAATTTTTTTCCTGTGAAAGGCTTGTTATCTCATCACTTGAATCTATTATTTTTACATTTGGATATGAGTCTATTATTTTTTGTATAAATTGTTCCATATCATAGCCATTTTGAATAAAAATGGCTGCATCCTCAAACTTTTTTAAATCTGTAGTTGTTAATGTATAATCATGAATACAGCCAACATAATTTTCTGCCATATTACTTACTTCTATATTTTCAGCCCCATTAGTTATATTTAAAGTCATAATATAAATTGGATAAAATGAAGTAACTATTTTTATTTTTGAAGCATCTACATGTTCACTTTTATTCAAATTTCCAATTATTATTGCAATTACTAACACTAGTACAATTGCAACTACTATAATTATGTTTCTTTTTTTCATTTTCCCACCCTTTAATTATTTTAACTTATTTATATATTTTTCGCAATCTTAACTTTACTTTGTAAATACAAATTGTAATAATAAAATTATTTTTTGCAATTTTTATACATTTAATCAACTTATATTTACAAAATAAAGTTAGAACTGCCATATTCGTGTTCTAACTTTACTGTTTTGCTTTAATTATTTTTTAATATTCTTTAAATTTTAAGAAAATATTAAAAATTAGTTTTGGCTATATGGTAACATAGCAATATGTCTGCATCTATTAACTGCTGTAGTTATATCTCTTTGATGTTTTGCACATGCACCTGTTGTTCTTCTTGGAAGAATTTTTCCTCTTTCATTAACAAATTTCTTTAATTGTTCTGGATTTTTGTAATCTAAAACAAGATTTTTGTCACTGCAAAGTGGACAAGCCTTTTTTCTAACTTTTCTTACTTTATAATCATCATCATAATCTTTGTTATTTCTTCTATTTCTGTTATTTTTCTTGTCTGCCATAATTCGTATGCCCCCTTTCTGCTAAAATTGTTTATTTTAGTTATGATTAATTTCATAATTTTTATATATGATTAACTTATACAAACCACCATATATGCTAAGCTATTTAAAATGGTAAATCATCTCCAGATGATACCTCAAAGTCTGATGTATCTCCACCTGATGTTTGATTATCTCCTCCAAAGCTATTACCAAAATCATTTGCCCCAGCATTTGAATCTCTTTTACTGTCTGCAAAATATGTTTCTTCTGCAATAACTTCTGTTGTATATCTTTTTTGACCTGATTGATCTTCCCAAGTTCTAGTTTGGATTCTTCCAACAACTGCAACTTGTTGACCCTTTTTAAAATACTTACTGCAAAATTCACCTGTTTTTCCCCAAGCAACAATGTTTATAAAGTCTGCTGTTTGAGAATCTCCTTCTCTAACAAATCTTCTATTTACTGCTAGTGAAAAAGATGCAACTAGCGTGTTACTAGTTTGTGTGTATCTAACTTCTGGATCTCTTGTTAATCTACCCATTAATATTACTTTATTCATTTTTACCTACCTTTCGGCTCCCCAAAAGCTTTTAAAATTTTCTGTTGTTTTAGTAGCATTGCTACTTTGTTATTAAAAATAACTTTTTAAATTACTTGCTTAAGAATAAAAGACTAATCTTGATTTTCATCTTTTACAACTATAAACTTAATAACTTCGTCAGTTATTCTATAATTTCTCTCTAATTCAGCAATTAGAGTTGGCTCTGCTTCAAAGTAGAATACAACATAAATGCCTTCTTTATTTTTCTTTACTTCATAAGCTAATTTCTTTTTGCCTAAAGTATCTACTTTTGTTACTTTGCCTTGTTTATTAATCAAATCTGAGAATTTGTCTATAAGGCCTTTTACCTTATCTTCATCAACAGATGGATTAATAATGATAACACTTTCATATTTGTTCATTACATTCACCTCCTTATGGATAATAGCCTACATTTTTTGTAAGCAAGGAGCTTAAAATGATTTTCACTTTTTGAAATAAATATGTAAATAATATTATTTATAAGTGATTTAATCTCTTTTCAAGCATAAATATTGTATCATAATATTAACATAAATGCAAGTGGCATTTAGGAAAATTTTTCAGTTAGAGAATGGTCCTAAATCGAAAAAATTTTATTCATACTCTTTATCCAAGCAATCATTCAAAAAAATCTTGCTAACTAACTTTAATTCCTGCTTGTTTTCATTAGATAATTCAAATGAATATATTTTCTTTGCATCTGACATTACTATATATCTAATGGCTTTTATTGTTGTGTCACTTATTTGCATAGCCCCCTTATCTTGTCTGCCACAACTTTCGCATTTAAAACCACTATCTCTAAAGCTAAAATATCTTAAATTTTCTTTTGTGCCACAATTTGCACATTTATCTATTATTGGTCTAAAACCAATTATGCTCAAAAGTCTTATTTTAAATATTGAATATATTAAGTCCATATCTTTATCTGATTCGGAAAGCATGTATATGGTATTTAAAGTTAGTTGCAATATTCTATAAGTATTTTGATTTTCATCTGTCACATCATCTACTATTTTTGTTACTCTTGAAGCATATGTTAATTTGTCTATATCTAGTCTTAAATTATAAAATATTTCTATTGGCTCACATGAATTTATATGATATGAACTTGCACCTTTATAAATCAAAAAATCGCCAAAACACAAAAATTGAGTACCTGCCATTAGTGTACTCTTTGCTCTTCTCGCGCCTTTAGCACTACACCCTATCTTACCCAAGTCTGGGGTAAGAAGGGTGCACATTTTATCATAATCTCCCATATTGTTTTGGGCTAGTATTAGTCCTTTTGTTTTTATAAGTCCCATTTTTTGCTCTTTCTTTTTTAGTAACTTTTAATCTATAATTTGATTTTATTATTTTTATTTGAATAGTTAAAATTCATAATGCCATTCTTTTGAACATCCCTAATCATTTGCATTTCATCTATTTTATCTATTTTTTCCAAAGTTTTATCCACTTCTAATAGCTCTAATAAAGTGTTTATATTACCAGTAGATTTAAATGTATTCCAAGCAATTTGTTTAATCATAACTAAAGTCCTTTCTGGTTCAAGCTGTTTTAAAACTCTTTTTAATGCAAACAATATGTGTTTGGGAGTTTTTAGCTCAGTGGAGTGAAAGAAAGGCTTGATGTACTTTTTAATCAAGTGCCTTAAACTTTTTCACTATACTCATATCATTTATCCAATCTTTTTTTACTTTTACCCAAATTTTTAAATTTACTTTAGTACCAAGCATTTTTTCTAAATCTTCACGAGCATATGTTCCAATTCTTTTTAGCATTGAACCATTCTTCCCTATTATTATACCCTTATGTGATTCTCTTAAACAAAATATTGTACTTTCGATGTCGTAAATTTTTTCCATATCTTTGGTCTTTCTGCTTTTCATTTTATTTACTTCTACTAATATTCCATGTGGCACTTCGTCTTGCAACAATTTTAATGCCTTTTCTCTTATAGTTTCTTCTACTAATTGTCTTAAAGTCTGATCAGTATATTCCTCAGTATCATAATATGCAGGACCTTCTTCTAAATTGCTTTCTATCTCTTTCAAAATTTCTTCAATATTTTTTTCTTTTTTTATAGATACTGGTATTATTGCTTTGAATGTGTATAAGTCTTTGTATAAATTTATTATACTTGCTAACTTTTCTTTGTCTACTAAATCTATTTTATTTATTATTAGAATTGTTTTTTTATTTGCTTCTTTTATTTTTTCTATAATTTTTTTATCCTCATCTTTTAATTTTGCTATATCTTTTTGTGTTTTATCTTCTTGCCTATGCGTATTTTGTAATATTTGGCTATCTTTATTTTCTCCTTTTCGAGCCAAATTATTATTTGCATTTTTTATATTTTTATATTCACTTGCGTCAATAACATATAATACAATATCTGCTTCTGGTATTGAATCTATTGCATTTTCGACCATTACATTTCCTAATTTTGATTTTGTTTTGTGAAGTCCAGGTGTATCTAAAAATATAATTTGTGAGCTTGTTCTGTTTACAATTCCTTTAATTCTTGTTCTTGTTGTTTGTGGTTTATTTGCAATTGCAGAAACTTTTTCGCCCACTAATCTATTTATGATACTAGATTTTCCTACATTAGTTTTTCCAATTACAGCTACAAAACCTGATTTAAATTTTTCCATTTTACTCCTTTTGCCTTTTGCTTTATTTTGCTTTCTTATAATTTCTTCCTACTCTTGTGTTAAAGCCTCAATTGTCACATTTGCATTTATTGGACAAATTTGCACAAAAGTATTACCATCATTTACATCAATTTCATTTCCGCTTTCATCTTTATACATAGTTTGTGCACTTCTAGTTGTTTTTTCGCAGGTTATTTTTATAGCCTTTCCATTTGTAATATAATATCCCTCTTTAGAGCCAACTGTATTCATAGTTTGTCTTCCCTTATTTTCTCCATCGTTTAAAGTAGAGTTTGCAATAAATTCTACAATAATATTTTTTGCAGTAACATCCTCTCCCGTTGTCCAATCTGTTTGTTTATCTCCTTTTGAATATCTTGTATATCTTTTCGTTTCACTATTATATATCCATTCTACCCTATTAGATGCAGAATATGGTATAGTTATATCTTCTGCCACTTGACCATTTTCTAGGTTTACTTCATCTGTAGTATAGTTTAATACAGAGTCTTTAGATGATGTTGTTCTATAGCCTTTTCTATTAGCTATTTCTAATATTTTTTCTGTTGATGTAGCAACATTGTGTGGAGAACGTTTATCTTTTACTCTCCAAAACTCTTTCGTTGTTTCAGAAATACCATTTATATTGTTTACACCTAAAGAAGAAATATCTGATTGTGCTTGAGGACTCCATCCATAATGAACATATATAGCATCGTTTTCTAAGGCATAATCTAAAAAGTAATGTCTTGAACTTCTTACAGGTCCTATTTTATCTAGACTTACACCTTTAAATAATGCCATAAGTCTAGATTCTCCACCCTCAACTATAATTTCATATACCATATATGCATCATTTAAACCTGCTTGTGGTTGTGCATCTATATTATTATCTATCATAACAGCAATAGGTCTATCGGTTCCTTTGAAAATTTGAACTTGTGGTGCTTCTGCAACAATTGTTTCATTTTGATTTTCAAAATTATTTACAACATCTGTTCCTAAAAAAGTAGGATCATTTTGCATTCTACTGTATAATATTGCAGAGCATACACCAATTGCTATAATACATAATATTACTACAATTATAACTACTGTTTTTTTCATCATTTACTCCTTTATTATATTTATGTTAACCACTTGTTTTTATACGCTCAAGTTACAATATATAAATTAATCAGTAAACTTAAATTCTAAAAATAGTCAACCCATAAACAAGTATTACTATTAATGGTCCCATAAATGCTCCAAATACAACCTCTCCAAAATTACGTGTATCATTTAATCTATTTCCTGCAACTAATATAGATAATGCTAAACTTAAGCAAAATATAACTGGATCTTGTGTATTAAGCCATATTGCTGTTAATATGGCAAATGCTAATGCAGTTTGTCCACTAGGTATGAATTTATACTTTGGATTTTTTTGTTTTCTACTACTAGAAGCTGCTTTTACTGCAATTATACCTATAACTGTTAGTATTATTGCAACAAATGCCAAGTGAGTCGGTGATGAAATCATTTGACTGAATACACTTTGTCCTAAATTTGCAAGTTCTGTTTCTCTAAAAAATAGAAAATATGCTACTACTATATCATTACAAGCCGCAAGTACAACTGCCCCAGCTGCCACATCTTTTGCTATTTTTGCTTTTGGGTGATAAACATCCACATATAAGTCTACTACTGTTTCTATTGCTGTATTAATCATTTCTGCAAATATTACAAAGAAAACTGCAAAAGTTAAACATAAAAATTCAGCTGTTGTAAAATTGTAAAACAGACTAAGTACCATTACTATTACACCTATAATAAGCTGTTTTTTTATGTTGCTTTGTGTAGTTGCTGAATATACTATTCCATTAACTGCATTATTGCAAGCCTCTATAAAGTTGTGATTATAGAGCCTTTCGTCTTTTTTCTTCATACATTATCTCCCCTTGAAATGTACATTTGTTTTAGTCTCTGGTAATTCCTAACTTGTTTAAGACTGCATCTTCCATTTCGCGCATTTCTTTTTTGTCATTTTCCTCCATGTGATCATATCCCATTAAGTGATAAAAACCATGAACAATCATATACGCGAGTTCTCGTTCAAAGCTATGTCCATACTCTACTGCCTGTTCTTTTACTTTTGGTATAGATATAATTAAGTCTCCTAAAACATCTTCTACTTCGTAGCCATTTTTTAGCATCTCTTGAAGTTCTTGCTTTTCGAACATAGGAAATGAAAGCACATCTGTTGGTTTGTCTATGTTTCTGTACTTTTTATTTGCATCTTGAATGACCTCAGGCACAGTTAAAGTTATACTAATGTATAACTTTAACTTATCTAAACCTTCAGTTTTGAAACATTCATTAATGACTTTATTTATAAGTTCATCATATTCGTTATTCTGTTCAATACCATTATATTGAATATCAGCTAGCTGCTCCATCTTGTATTTCCTTTCTGACTCTTCTATCTTGCACTAACTCATATTTTCCTGTTTTGCATTTATTTTTGACTGCTCTCATATCACCTAAATTAACAAGTCTATTTCTGTAAAATTGTAGTATTCTAAAGTATTTGTCATTGTATTTTTCTAGCTTTTTCATGTCTTCTCTAATGTATAAAATTTGTTTTTTGATATCATAATCTTTAAGTCCTTTTTCTTTAGAAGCTTCTAAAGCTTTACATTTATCTGCAAAAGCAAGATATTGATTCTTTTCTTCTGGCTTGTCCCAATAAATTTTTACAGCAAGAAGTTTGTTGTTATATTGTTCAAATAATCTTAATAATAATTGATAAGCATTTTCTCTTTTTCTAGCAATTTTTGTATCAACAATTAGATTTCTTACATCTTTCATAAGCTTTACATAGCATTTTTCTGCTGTAACAAGTGGAATACTGTGTACAAATAGTTTTCTACTAATACCTAGTAAAATCATTCGTTTATCTAATATATCTACTTGATCAAGTTTACCTACTTCGTATGTTTCAAATAAACTGCATTGCTTTATAAGTTCAACATCTGTAAGCTTTCTAAGAGGAAGAATGTTTGTAATGTAATCTTCTAATGTATCAAATAATTTGTCATACACTTCATCCTTTTGCGCTTCTGTAAGCTTTTCTGTTAATTTCATAGAGTAATGCTTAAGCAAGCGTTTAAAAATATGCTCCATTTCATACTTGTAAAAATCTTCATATGAGTGTGTTAATTTTTGTTTTTTGGTTTCTAAAACATTATTATAATCTAACTCTAATAAATATTTTTGTTTTCTAAGCTTATATTCAAGTTCATCAGTGTCTTTTAATCTAATAACATTATAATATTTAGACAATGCATCTTTTTCAAAATCACTTGCAGTATCTGTTCTAACTCTTTTATAAATTGTATCAATTACTAATTGATCAATGGCATCTAAGTATAAAGAATATGACTCTTCAAACTTTTGGTTTAAAGATTCTTTTTTGTTATCATCTTTACATTCATTTACTTGATGGTAACTCTTTAGTACTGATGTTCTTTTTATGCTAATTAATAAATTATTTATACCTGTTTTTGTTGGCGTTAGTAATTTAGTAAACGTACTACTTAATTTTGAAAAGAATGTCTTTTTTGTATCATAAACTCTTAAACTTTTTTCTCTAGCTTCCATACATACCACCTTTCAGAATACTATTTTCTCTTTTGTTCCTATGTTTTCTGTAACTATATAAGTAACTTTTATATCATAAAAACTGCCCATATCTGTTACTGAAACTTGCTTTTCAGCCGAATCTACATTTGTTATAAGGCTATTTAACTTTTCTTCTGCTCTTTTTGTGCCTTCTTCTTTTGCTTTCTCTTCATTGTATGTAATTTCTGTATTTGTAACCTCATAATTTGTGTATTTTATAATTTCAATTGGTAAATAAAAATTAGAAAATAGTTTTATTTTTTTACTTGTATACATTGTATCATAATTTTCATATTTTGAAAGGGTTTTATAAAAATTTATTTTAAAATTATTTATTTTAATTGCATATTTATTTCCAAAATTTCCTGTTTTCTCTTTTTTCGTCTCTTTTTTGTATATTTTTTCATTTTGTGCATATGTAACTTTTGCTTTTACTTCTCCTTGAGCATTTACATAATACTTATCTGTATATTTTCCTTCCATATACCCTGCAATAAGTATATCTCCTTTTTTAACCTCTGACCCTTCGGTTACCATAATTGTTCCATTTTGTGCTGTAATTTTTTCTATAATTCCATCTTTACTTGCCACAACATTGCAATAATCATTTTCATCTACTATTTCTGGTTTGCTATCTGCTTCAACAATTTTTACAATTGCATTCGTTCCGGTAAGTTCAATACCTATCCATGCAATATCATCTCTTTGATATCTAATTTTGTTTACTATTTCTTCTGTATTTACTTTTGATTTTAAAGTGCCTATTTTTAGCCCATCTGCATTTAAAGCTTGTATAATTTCATTTGAATTAATAGCGGTATTTCCTGTAACTTCAATATTCCAAACAAATTTAGATAATGTAAATATTATTGCAAATACAAGTAAAAGTAAAATGAAAAAAATCTTTCTTTTTTTGTATTTTTTCATTACAAAAGGCAAGCCATGTTTGCTTTCTATTTTTATTCTACAGCCATGCTTTTTTGCGATTTTAATTGCTTGTTTAAATTCTTCTGCCCCTATTTTCATATGCATGATTGTAGACTTTGTTCTTTTCATTCCCCAAAAGAATATGCCTTTGCTCATGCAAGTATTTATAAATCTTTCTATGTAATAGCCTTCTACTGTAACGTTTAAATAGCCAAATATGTAGTTAAGTAAAATTTTGAAAAACATAGGTAGACCTCCT
>CALXWN010000025.1:0-11311 GCA_944392415.1 uncultured Clostridia bacterium
TATGTCCACTGAAATATATGTTTTAAATCTTGACACATAATTCCAATCTTTTATATCTAACCACTTTTCAAATTCATTAAAAGATATTTCTTCTATCTTACTAGCTTCTGGTATTTTATCATTTTCTTCAATTAAATCTAATACTAATCCAGCAATTAAGTCTTGTGCCATATCCATTGCCTCTTCCAAATTATCTCCACATGTAGAAGCACTTGAATTTGATGCTTTTGCTAAATCTGGTACAAATACTGAATATTTGCCATCATCTTCCTCATAAAATAAAACTGGATAAATTACTTTCATTTCTAATCTCCTACCATTTATATTTATACTACGTATTATACGTATTGTCAATAGATTTCTTTTATTTAATATTATACGTCTTAATTTGCTCTATAATATGACCAATTATTCCCTCTCCCGTAAACTTATTTGTGTCAAAAAAATTAGAATTTTTATCTATCCAATATAGTTTATTTATCTCTTCTATCAACTCAACGTCTTTATTTAATTTGCCCATATAAATTTCTAATTCTTTGTCTAATACTTTATATTGAAAATTCATAATATTAGTTAGTAAAATATCTTTATTTGTTATTCCTGTTTCTTCTTGCAATTCTCTATATGCTGCGTCTAACTCATCTTCCTTTTCTTCTACTTTGCCACCTACTAGATTATATTGACCTTTATATGGTTCTTTTTCTCTTTTACACATTAGTATTTTTGTTTCTTCTTTATTCAAAGCTAATATTAAATCCAATTTTTTCATAAATATCTCCTATAATTTGTTAATTCTACAAATATTCTTCTATCAATTTCTTCTTTACTTCAAAGCTCTCTTTTGTAGATGTATCAAAACTATTTTTTGTAAGCAAATAATCAATCCACTTTAATGCAATACTTTTTATGTATGGTAATTCCCTCTCTTTATTTTGAGTATCACTTTCGTAGTAGGAATCAATGAATGTTTTTATCTTATCTAATTCAGCACCTCTACTCTTAGATAAGAATAATAATGAAATTGTTATTGCCACATCATAAACAGATGGACCGAATTTTGCATCGTCAAAATCTATAAAACCAACTTTATCTTTATTTATAAAGATATTATCCTTTGTTAAATCAAAATGTAAAACTGATTTTCTTTTAAATTCAGTTTCTAAATTAAAATCAATATGTTTTAGATTAAAAGTTACATTTTCTGTTAAATCATGTAGTCTACGTATCTCTTTAGCAAGTTTTAAAATGGTTTTATTATCAACTGTTTGTATAATATTTTTTAATTGGCTACCTTCTAGAAAAGAATACATTACAATGTACTTATCATTGTATTTTTTATAATATTCTTTATTTAGGGTTGTTATAATTTTAGGTACATAGAAATCGTTTTCATTCAAAAAGTTATGCAAGTTTATCATAGATTGTGTATGTTTTAAACTATTATACATTTTAAAAATGTATGTGTTATTGTTGCTTTTAATAAGATATACATTACCATCAGTAGAGTCAAAATTTTTTGTTATATTATTTATTTGAATTTCATAGCTTTCTTTTATAATCTCTTTTAAAATATTATCATTCATTGCTAGCTCCATAACTTTATATTAAATCCTTTTTTGATAATAATATCATTATAATATTAGATAGTCAATGTCAAAATTGCTATACTACTAGATATAGCTAGACAATTTATTGACATGGTAATAAGATTTGTATATAATTAATTTAGAAAGGATATGGAATTTATGAGTAAAAAATATCACATTTTTAAAAGACCTAATAAAAATATTAGAGTTAATGTTGAAGAAAAAATATTACCAAACAATTCTTCAAATTTGTTGGGACCTCAAGTTCCTAAATATATTGTTATCCACGAAGTATCACTTGGAACGGGAAAAAGTCCATCTGAATTTAATATGGAACATTATTATAAAAAGATTTATGATGCTGGACAGTCTGGCAGTACTATTGGTTATCATTATTTAGTTGGTGATAATAGCATATATCATTTTATACCTGATAATATAGCTACTGGACATACTGGTACAGATTTTGGTAATCACAAAAGTATTGGTGTTGAAAGATTAATTTGTAAAGGTATAAATTATGAATATGCTATTCATAATCAAGCTAAACTTATCGCTACATTAATGCTAAAACATAACATACCTTTAAGTAATGTAATTACTCATAAAGAAATGCAATTAAGATATGGTTCAGAGGAAAGAAGAAATAATCCAAAGCAATGTCCAGGAAGGTTAATTGCTGGGTTTAGAGGCACATTGAATGACTTTAGAACTGAAATCAAAAGATGTTTTATGCATGGTTGGTTTTTTAATGAATTATTAGATGAAAAAACTATAAACAAAATCCCTGACGTAATGGCTTGGGCACAAAGAAAATACATGGAAGAAATAAATATGAAAAAACAAGGCAGAATGAGAAATATAAATAAGGATGATATTGAAAGATAAAATAATAAAGACCCTCTTTCGAGGGAAGAAAAAATTTTTACCTATTTTTAATCCTAGTTATAGCCAATCCATCTCCTACTTCTAATATTTTAGTATCTAGCCTAGGATTATCTGTTGTAAGTTTTATATATTCACGTAAATGAGTTACAGCAGTACGTTGTTTATGTTTATTATAATCGCTCATAACATAACCTTTGTATAAAATATTATCTGCAAATATTATTCCATCATCTTTTATAAGTCTTAGAGCTTGCTCCAAAAAGAATGGATATTTACCTTTTGCAGCATCTATAAATACCATATCATATTTTTTATTAATTGTAGGAAGTATTTCTACCGCATCTCCCTCAAGTATATTAATTGTTTTTCCATCTTCTACAATTTTTATGTTTTCTTTAGCCTCTTTTATTCTTTCTTCATCTCTTTCTATTGTATCAATAAATCCGCCTTTTTCAAGAAACTTTGAAAAACATATAGCAGAATAGCCAACAGCTGTTCCTATTTCAAGGATTGCTGTTGGTTTTATTTCTTTCATTATATTTTCAATTACTTCTAAAGTGTCATCCATTATTATTGGAATATGCTCATTTAATGCTTTTTCTTTTATTTCTTCTAGATTCATTTTTACTCCTAGTCGTTTTGAGCTCTCTTAGCTTGTCTTTCTCTTGTTTTTGTATCTAATATTCTCTTTCTTAGTCTAATATTTTTTGGAGTTACTTCTACTAGCTCATCATCTGCAATAAATTCGATTGATTGTTCTAGTGACATTTTTAGTGGTGGAACTAAACGAAGTGCGTCGTCTGAACCTGATGCTCTAGTATTTGTTAAATGTTTTTCTTTACATACGTTTATAGATATATCTTCATTTCTTGAGTTTATACCTACTATCATTCCTTCATATACTTCTACACCTGCCCCTATTAATAGTTCTCCTCTTAATTGTGCATTGTATAGTCCATATGTTATTGATGTTCCAGCTTCGAATGCAACTAGAACTCCTCTTGTTCTTGATTGAATTTCTCCTTTATATGGTTCATAGTCTTTGAATACGCTTGCCATTGTTCCTTCACCTTTTGTATCTGTTAGGAATTCTGTTCTATAACCAATTAATCCTCTTGAAGGAATTTCAAATTCAATTTTTGTATGTCCTGGTTCTGCTGGTTCCATATTTATCATTTCGGCTTTTCTTCTACCTAATTTTTCTATAACGTTTCCAACGCTGTCATCTGGTACATTTACACTAAGTGTTTCGATTGGTTCGCATTTTACTCCATCTATATCTTTGAATATAACTTTTGGACGAGATACTAGTAGTTCAAATCCTTCTCTTCTCATATTTTCAATTAATATAGATAAATGTAATTCTCCTCTACCACAAACTTCAAAGCTTTCTGCTTTATCTGTTTCTTTTACTCTTAATGATACATTTCTTTCAAGTTCTTTGAATAGTCTATCTCTAATATGTCTTGATGTAACGAATTTTCCTTCTTTACCAGCAAGAGGTCCATCATTAACACTAAATGTCATTGATACTGTTGGTTCGTCTATATTTACAAATGGAATTTTTTCTGGATTGTCTAAGTCGCAAATTGTATCTCCTATATTTATATCTGATATACCTGATACAGCTACTATATCTCCTGCTTGTATTTCTTCTGCTTCAACTCTTTTTAATCCTTCATAAGTAAATAGTTTTGCAAGTTTTCCTTGAGTAGTTTTGTCTTCTTTACAAATACTAACTGCTTGACCTGCTTTTATTGTTCCTCTTTCTACTCTACCTACTGCTATTCTTCCTAAATAATCATCATAGTCTATGTTAGATACTAACAATTGCATTGGCCCATCTATTTCACATTTTGGTGGTTTTATATAGTCAATTATTGTATCAAATATACAAGTGATGTTATCGCTTTCATCGTTTAAATTCATTTTAGCAATTCCATTTTTAGCTGATGCATATATAACAGGGAAGTCTAATTGCTCATCTGTTGCATTTAAGTCCATAAATAATTCTAATACTTTATCAACTGCTTTTAATGGATTTGCACCCGGTCTATCTATTTTATTTATTACAACTATTGGTTGTAAATTTAGTGCTAGAGATTTTTTTAGAACTTCTCTTGTTTGAGGCATTGGTCCATCAAATGCGTCAACAACAAGTAAAACACCATCAACTGTTTTTAAAACTCTTTCAACTTCTCCTTCAAAGTCAGCATGTCCTGGAGTATCTACTATGTTTATTTTTACGCCATTATACATAACTGATGTGTTTTTTGAAAGTATTGTTATTCCTCTTTCTCTTTCCAAATCATTAGAGTCCATTACTCTTTCTTGTACTTGCTCGTTTTCTCTAAATACATGGCTTTGTCTAAGTAATGCGTCAACTAAAGTTGTTTTTCCATGGTCAACGTGTGCGATTATTGCTATATTTCTTATTTTTTCATTTATCATTTTATTTTCCCCCTAATAATATTTACTTATTACAATTCACAAAATTTTTTCTTAGATAAGCTCCAATATATGTTCTAGAGCATTTCAAGCGAACGCAGACGACTTCGGAGTGGAGTGCAGCGTGCGAGCGCTGAGCGAAGCGAACCGCGAAGTGAAATGCGAAAGAATGTATATTGGAGCTCAAATATAATTAATTTGTCTGTGAATTGTAATATACTAATTTATTTCTTCACTATTGTATTCACTACTTGTACCTTCAAGTTCTTTTACTGAAAGCTCAATTTTCTTATTTTCTAAATCCAAATCTATAATTTTTGCATTTACTTTTTGGCCAACCTTTAGCTTTTCTTCTGGTTTAGCAATTCGTTCTTCACAAATTTGTGAAATATGTATTAAACCTTCAATTCCTTTTTCAAGTTCTGCAAATGCTCCAAAAGGTACTAACTTTTTGATTTTTACTTTTACTATGTCACCAACTTTGTAGTTTGCCTTTTTCCAAGGGTCTTCGCCCTTTCCTTCATAAATTAATTGCATTCTTTTATTTTCTTTATCTAATGCTTTTATTTTAACATTAATTTCTTGCCCTTGTTTTAGGATATCATTTGGATTGGCATCTCGTTCCCAAGAGATTTCAGATACGTGAAGTAACCCTTGAACTCCATCAATATCTATAAATGCTCCATATGAGCAAAGACTATTAACAGTACCTTTATATGTTTTTCCAACTTCCGCAGTAGCCCAGAATTCATCTTCCTTTTTCTTTTTTTCTTCATCTAATATAACTTTTGCAGAACCAATTATTCTGTGTTCTTTAGGGTTATATTCAATTACTCTAAATCTAACTTTTTCTGTTTGATTGCTAGAAAGTGAATGCGGAATAAATATTCTTATTCCTTTATAATCTACGATTAAGCCTTTATCATTTTTTTCTAAAACTGGCTCTTCGAAGATTTCGTTATTATTTACTTTTTCTTCGAATTCTTTTCTTGCTTCAATTCTTTTACGCTTTTTGCAAGATAAAAGTACATTTCCTTGTCCATCATTAAGTTTTATGACATCTGCTGTAATTTTATCTCCCGGCTTTAATTCGTTTAAAGGATTGTCTTCAAGATTATATGAATACTCTCCTCTAGGTATTATTCCATCTGCTTTATAATTTAAGTCAACTATTATTTCACCACTTTTTGTGATACTAATAATTGTTCCTTCTACTACTTTTCCAAGTTTTTCATCTTTCATAGAATTGTTTAATAATTCTTCAAAAGAAATATTTTCTTCATTCATTAATTTTACCATTCCTTTTTTAGATTAGTTTATATATGCTTATACAATATATGTTCTTGAACATTTTTATAGATTAAAATCAAAATATACGTTCTCGACATTTCAGTCGAACGTAGCAGCGCGAGCATCTCATATTTTATCTAAGTATAACTGCGCAGTGAGCCGTGCGGCGGTGGTTCCGCCGTGAAATGAGAGAGAATGCATATTTTGATTTATATATAAATACTAAATAATATTATATATTAAACTTTCTCCTTTGTCAACATAATTATATCATCCATTACCTTTTCACTTGCTTTGTCTAGCCAGTCTGGGTCGTCACTTTTGAAACTATGTATATCTATTGGTTTTCCATAATTAAAAGTTACTTTTGTGAAAGGTTTAAAAGTTCCTTGGATACCAACTGGAACTATTTTTACTTTTGCCTTTTCTGCAAGGAAAACAGCTCCGTTTTTTACTTTCATATGTTTTTCTAAGCCTTTTCTTGTTCCTTCTGGGAATATGCCTAGTACTTCTTTATTTTTTAATGCTTTCAAGCATAATTTTACTGAATTAATATCTCCACTATCTCTTTTTACAGGAATAATATTAAATAAATGTCCTAGCCATGATAGTACTCCAAATCTATATAAATCTGCTTTGGCTATGAATCTTATAGGTTTCTTGTTAAGTAGAATAATTCCTGCTGCATCTAAATAATTTATATGTTTAGAGCAAATAATGAAACCTTCATCTTTAGGGAAATTTTCTAATCCCACAACTTTTGGTCTGTATACTATTCTATATAGCAATCCTAAAAAGCCTTTAACAAATCCTCTCATAAATTTTTTGAAGCCATTTTCTTTTGTCATAACATATGCATTTTCAATTTTTTTAAGTTGTTTTTGCTTCTTTTTAATAATCTTTTCAACTTGTTTTTTTACTTGTTTTATATTAAGGTTTGTTGTATCTATATAAAAAGCATCTTCTGCCTTTTTAAGTGCTCCAACTTTGCTAGATTTGTCATTATTATCCCTAAATTCAATATTTGCTTTAACTTCTTCAAAAGGTATATCAATTCCCTTTTCTTGATTTTGTTTAAATCTTCTTTTTGCTCTTTCTTCAGTTGATGCATCAAGAAATATTTTTACTTCTGCATTTGGGAATACGTTTGTTCCAATATCTCTTCCATCTAAAATCACACTTTTGCCTTCTGACATTCTTCTTTGCAATTCAACCATACTAGTTCTTACAATTGGAATATGAGATACTTGTGATACTTGGTTTGTTACATCTTCTTCTCTTATTCTTTTAGAAACATCTTCTCCGTCTAAATAAATTTTATCGCCATCAAGTTCTAGTTTGATGTCTTTTAAGATTTCTTCTATTTTTTCTATATCTTCAATATCTATTTTTTCATTAAGAAGTTTTAGTGTTACACATCTATACATTGCTCCCGTATCTAAATATTGAAATCCAAATTTTTCTGAAACTAATTTTGTAATTGTACCCTTCCCGGTTCCTGAAGGTCCATCAACTGCTACTATAAATGACATTTTAATTTTTCCTTTCTTTTGATTTTTTATATGTTATAACTTCAGCTTAAACTAATGTGTTTAAAGCTTCAATATACGTTCTGGAGCTTTTAGTGAACAAAGCCTTGCGTTCCTCGAGACTTGCTCGAGGACGCTACAAATCAAATCTATTTTTCAAACAAATCTGGTAAAGTTAGCTTTTTAGCTATAACTTTCATTTCAACCACATTCATAGTTGTTTGTCTTTCTATCTCTCTAATGCATTTTTCTTTGAATTTCTTTAATTCAGTCATCAAATTAAATCCATATTTAACTTCTGCTTCTACATATATTAATGGTCCATTTTCTGTTTTATTGACTCTTACTCTTATTATATCAGTGATTGAATCCGTTTTTGAAGCAATATATTCGATAATTTGTCTAAAAACTGTATCTGAAATTGTATAATTTCCCATATAACTGAATGTAGGTCTAATAATTGACTTTTCTGAAATAT
The DNA here is from genome assembly GCA_944392415.1 of uncultured Clostridia bacterium. Lineage (GTDB taxonomy): Bacteria > Bacillota > Clostridia > TANB77 > CAG-508 > CAG-793. Next base: position 8,220 of record CALXWN010000025.1, read on the forward strand.
ATGGTTTTTCTCCACTTCCTTTTGATTTGAATATTTGAAGTGGGTCTAATAAAAATCCTGAGAAGTCTTTTTTTATTTCAAATGTTGGAACAGGTATAACGTGTTTACCTTCAGTTGTTCTAACTCTTTTTGCATTATTAATTTCTTCTTCAGTTGCTACATCTGTTATATAAATAGTTTTCTCTATTTGAGGTAATTCGAGATTTTGGGCTATTTCTTTTACCATTTTATCCGATGTACCAAGTATTAGAACTGATTTAGGCTTTAATTTATTAAAAGCTTTTATCATTTCTTTTCTTTGCTCTTCATTTTGAAACAAAGCTCTCTTAATAGTTTCAATTTTTGTTGGAGCTTTTTTTGCTGATGTACCTGCTACTATATCATTATTTCTTACTAAAATTCCGTCATCAATAATGTATTTTATATCATATTCGCCAGCTACCATTTGAGCCCTATAACTTTTACCTGTGCCAGAAGGTCCAACAAAAGCATATACTTTTATATCTTTTTTCATATAACTTCCTTTTCTACTTAATGCTACAATATACATTCCTCCGCATTTGCTTCGAGGTTTCGCTATTTGCGAAAACTCTCGCACGCTGCCACTCCGCTCCAAAGTCGTCTGCGTTCGCTAAAAACTCCGGAACATATATTGTAGCATTTAAATAAATATAGTCTGTAAATTGTAAAATTTGTAATTTAATTCACTAATTATTTTTTTCAATCAAACTTATGTCATATTTATATGTTTTGTACTCTGTATCAAAATATTTTTCATCTTTTACTTCTACTTTATCTTCTCCAAATTCTTGTACTACTCTCTCAAGGAATCCAGAGTTATCTGATATAACCCAAATTCTACCTGAATAATTTTGTAAAGAATCTAAATTGTGAATAGTATTTCCAAATGCTTTGTAAGCCTCATCAACATTCCAGTTTTCTACATCCCAGAAATATAATTCGTTATCTTGAAAATGCTGAGATATTACAAATCCACTGCCTCTATTATCTATTAAAAATATGTCGCCTTCTTCTATGTTTTCTTCTACAAATTGAATTGGCTCACTATTGCTTTTATCATAGTTAATGTTTATCAGTCTAATATTTGCCATACAAGATGTTACAACTATAAGAGTACAAATAACAAATACCATAATATTATTCTTATCCATAGCCATTAAATAGCTAAACGCAAATAATAAAATACCTGTAATTGTCAAGAAATATCTAGCATAAAGAATAGGTGTAACTATAATAGATAAAATTCCTACTAGCACTATAACTAGCAAATATGTAATTAAAGCTAATTTTGCTGGTTTTGCATCTTTCCAATTTTTTATAAGTAAGAAAATTATGCATAAAAGCAATATTGCTGAGAATACATATGAAAAGTTTCTTACTACATAAACAGAATCCAAGTTGCCAGTAAATTGGAATTCAAAAATTTGTAAAGAGTCTGGTTTACCAATCCAAAATCCACTCTTGCTACTTCCCACTGTAAGTGATATTAAAGTTCTAAGCCATGGCAAGTACAATATTATTTGAACAATTGCAGATATAATACTTCTTCTTAGGTTTCCACTATATTTTTTATATTTTACTTCATAATTTCTTTGTTTAATATTCATTACTAGAAAGTAAACAAATAATGAAATATTAAGTACAACAGCTACTGCTAATGCATAATAATGAGTATATGCCGAAAGTAAACTGAAAATTGAAAAAATAATCCAATTTTTATTACTTACTCCGCTTTTGTATATTCTATAAGCATAAATAGCCATAATCGTTACAAAAAGCATTGCCATAGTATACATTCTAATTTCACCACTATATGCTAATACAACTGGCATAAATAGTATTAGAAAAGAAAATATTATTCCTACTTTTTCTCCAAAATCTTTTCTAATGTGTGTATATCCTAATATAGACAAAATTATTACGCAAGCTGTTGAAACAAGTCTAAAACTTAATATACTATTTTCAGTAAGCATTCCTACAAAATGTAGTATTATGTAATATAATACTGGATGCACGTCATTACTTCCTATTGACCAAATTTCAGGTACACTATGACTTGCAATTCCAACTGAATAACTTTCATCAAACCATATTGATGTATGGAAATTTGAAAGTAAAACAAATATAGAGCCAAGCACAATTAAAGCTATATGTATGTATTTTAGTATATTTCTTTTTTTAACAACTACCATATATTTTGTATTCTCACTTTTATTTTCTATCATTTTAAACATCCTCGCAACTTAAATTGCTATCTAAAAATTTTATTTAATAATTTTGATAAGAAAAATCGAAGATTTTGCCTAAATTTCAAGCAACCAAAGTCAGACTCGCGATGTGGTGATTTTTCTTATTTGTGTAATGCAAAAAACATTAGCAAACTAACTTTGACTAATCTTCTTATCTTCAATCTTAACATTTCTAACGTGCTCAATTTTCTCCCATGTTGTATCCCTTTTGAATAAACATTTGAAATTGATAAGAAGCCATGAACCTAAGAATATTGGGTACATAAGTAATCCCTTCCACATCTTTTTAATTGGCTTTTTGTCAATAACCATAATTATAAGAGCTGTTAGTATTGGCAAGAAAAATGTTGGTACTATATATCTAACAATATTCATTATAAAGTCTGGTGTTGTCATTCCATTAAATAAGTAACTTATTGCATTTAGAACAAGAAGTAAAATTGTTATAACGAACATTGGTATACTTCCAAGCATATACAAAAGTCCATCAAAGTTCATAAGTGTTTTGTTGGTTGATGCGGCTTTTGCAAGTGGCTTAGTATATTCTTGTAAACATTGAATATGTCCTATTGTCCATCTAGACCTTTGCGACCATGATGGTTTGAACTTAACTGGTTGTTCATCATATACAATAGCATCAGTTGCCCAACCTAATTTTTTACCCTGTATTATTCTTTTTAATGAGAATTCAATATCTTCGGTAAGTGTGTTTGTGTTCCATCCTGTTGGTCTAATTGCATCAAACTTAACCATAAATCCAGTACCATTTATTAATGGTGATAATCCTGCATTATATCTTGCTAAATGGTAAAATCTATTCAT
>CALXWN010000026.1:0-11048 GCA_944392415.1 uncultured Clostridia bacterium
TCTAAAAATGTTTGTAAAGATGAATGCTCTTCTATATCTAATTTATCCCAATAATCTAAGCCTGCTCTTTTTACAGCTTTTTCGGATATACTAAAGCCTAGAGGATAAACTAAATGTAATTTAGCTCCAATAGCTGCACAGGTTCTTGCTATATTACCAGTATTTTGTGGAATTTCTGGCTCAACTAATACAACATTTAATTTCATAAATATATGTCCTTTCCAAATTAATTTTGCTAAATACAATAATACTATATTTTACGAAGTAAAGCAAGAAACTATATATTGATCTTGAACTAAAAAATTTAACAAATAAAAAGCCAAGGCTTTACTCCTTGGCTAAATCAAAAACTAAATTAATTTTGCTCAACTATATTTTTTTGAACATCTTCTGCTTCAACATCATTGAATAGAGGATCTTTGAAAAAGTCAACTAAGTCCATATGAGCACCTTCACATAAATGTAATAATGTTGTTAAAGTAAGACTTGTACTTTTCCCATTCATAAAACTGCTTAGTGTAGAGTATGGAATTCCTGAGCTTAAAGCTAATTTATGTAATGATACTCCTTCTTTAGCAGCAATATTTATTATTCTTTGTCTAACTGCTGTGCAAAGTAACATAACTAATCTCTCCTTTCAACAAAAGTATATCAGAAATTACGAAAAAATGATGACGATACTACGCTAAATTTAGCGATTTTTTAAAAAATTACAAAATTAAGTGATAATCTAAGTATTGTTTAAATATAAAAAGTATGATATACTCACTAAAATATAAAAGTGCTTTGTTACATAACAAAGCTTTATAAAAATTTACCAAGAAAGCTTTTTTTAATTTTAATATATTAGGAAGGAAAACTATGGTTAATATTATTATTTTCAGTATAATAGCATTATCTATTTTTATATTTACAGTATTTAGACTAATAAAAGATAATAATGCAAATTATATTTTAGCACTTATACCAGAATTTATAGGAATTATAATTAATTTTATATGCATATTTTTTACTATTGAACCAAGCATAATATTATTGGTCATAATGTATGCTTTTAGCGTATTTATTCCTATTATAATACTAATACTAGAAAAAAGAGAAATAAATATAATGGAAATATTAAATATATCAAAAGCAAAGAGCTATGAAAAAAATGGACAAATTGATTTAGCAAAAAAACAATTAATACAAAGTGTTAATAAATTTCCCAACAATTATCTGAGCCATCAAAAATTGGCAGAATGGTATGAAAAAAATGGTGAACTAGAAAAAGCAGAAGATGAATATTTAAAAGTTATAGAAATAAAACCTAAAAAATATGAAAACTATTATAAACTAGCAATTATTTATAATCAAGACAAAAAACAAGAACAAGCTATAAAATTATTACGTGAGGTATTAAAAAGAAAATCAGATTATTTAGATGCAAGCTTATGCTTAGGAAATATTTTATATGAGACAGAAATGTTTAAAGAAGCAATCAATGTATTTGCAGAAGCTTTAAAATATAATCCGGGAGAATATAAATTATATTACTATATGGGTATGACATATACAAGATTAAATGATTTTCCAAATGCTAAAGAATATTACAAAAAAGCTGCCACAATTAACAGTACTTTAAATGCTGCAAAACTAAACTTGGGACAAATTTCTTTGATTTTTAAAGATTATGACGAAGCAGAAAAATATTTTATGGAATGTATAGAAAATGATGATGAAGAAATTCAAGCTGAAGCATACTGTTATTTGGCGAAAATTAAATTGATAAATAATGAAAACAATCTTGCTGTTCACTATGCAAATATTGCGTTAGAAATAGAACCTAATCTTATAGAAAAGATGGAAAAGGATATATATTTTGCAAGCATTTTAGGAAAACTAAAAACAAAAGAAAATAAATTTGTAAAAACCAAACTAAATAAAGAAGAAAAAAATATAATTAATTATTTGGATAATACTTATGGCGTTGTACAAACACTAATAATAAATACTAAGCCAAAAGAAAAAAATATAGAAAATGAAAAGGACTATTAAAATTAAAAAAGTTCATAAAAAAATAAACAACGAACAACATAATGTATAAAGCGAATAAAGTTGCTATAATAATAAAAAGCAAGAAATATTAAATCAAAACCAAAAACAAAATAAAAATCAAATCACACATAGAATTGTAAATCATATTATAAATTAAGAAAAAATGGGTCTTATACTATTTATTACCTTTAAATAAAGAGAAGGGAGTTAATTTAATATGAATTACAATTTTTTAATTTTAGGCGGAGATAAAAGAATAGTTTTTTTGGCAAAAGGTCTTGCAAAAGAGGGAAATATAGTTTATACATATGGAAATAAAGTAGAAGAAATAACAGAGATTGACAAAAAAGAAAATATTAAAAATTATAAATATGATATTGTAATAAGTTCAATGCCACTTACTAAGGATTATGAAAATATATATTCTCCATTAAGCAACAAAAATATAAAAATAGATGAATTAAAAGAGTTAGCAAGTGGAAAAATACTTATAGCAGGAAAATTTCCAAATAATTTTGAAATAGAAGCTGAAAAAAATAATATAAAATGCTATGATATATTAAATGATGAAGTTACTACCATATTAAATACAATTCCAACTGCAGAAGGGGCACTGCAAGTTGCAATGGAAGAAACAAATTACACTTTAACTGGCAAAAAAGCTTTAATATTGGGATTTGGAAGAGTGGGAAAAGTGTTAGCCAACAAGCTTGCAAAATTTGGATTGGATATATATTGTGAAGCTAGAAAAGAAAATGATTTAGCATGGATTAGAGCTTATGGGTATAAAGATATAAAATTAGAAGATATGAAAAATCACTTATGTAAAATGAATATAATTTTTAATACTATACCAACTAAAATATTAGATAAAAGTACATTAATATTATTAAATAAAAATACTGTAATTATAGATTTAGCATCTGCACCAGGAGGAGTAGACTATGAAGTTGCAAATAAACTTGGAATAAAAGCAATTTTAGCATCTGCACTTCCAGGAAAAGTTGCTCCATTAACCACTGCGGAATATTTACAAGAATTTGTGAAAAAAGTAATTAAATAACATGTTGATATTTCGGCAAACAAAAGAAGAAAAAATTATGTATAAAATAAATTTATAATAAAACTTATTAGTTGTTCTATGTTACAAATATTACAAATATTACATTTATTTTACATTAATCGACAAGTTATTGACTTTTGACAAATTAATTATAAAATATAAATGATAAAAAAACAAATTGAGACATAATTTGAATATTTATTAAAAAAATGTTCATCATAAATAGTATTAAAAATCTAAAGAAGGAGTAAAAAGGTGCAAGAAAGTTTAGGAATAAGTATAACTGATAGAGTAATAAAATATGCTAAAGTTGTAAAAAATAATGATCAACTAGATGTTGCATCTTTTGGCGTTAGGTTTTATGATAACTTAGATACAGATGTACAACGAATCATTTCAGAAACAAACAGCAAAAATATTCCAATATGTATAGATACACATGATGAAAGAGTAAATTATTTTAACATATTTGGATTGCTTAGTAAAAATGATACTAAAAGAACAATTGATACTGAATATGAAACAATGTGTTCAGATAATCACCTAAATCCTAATGCTTATGAAGGAAGATATCTAATTGTTAATGATATTAACAACAAGGACAGAAACAAAGTATTGTTTTTTACGGAAAGTAAAAATGAAATAGAGGAAAGAGAAAGAATTTTTCAAAATGAAAAAATAACTTCAATGACTCCAATAGCAACTTCAATATGTAATATAGTTGAAGCCAAAAAAGGTGAAAACATAATGATTGTAAATATTGAAGAAAAAACCAAAGTAACTACTATATTAAATCAAAAAATTTATAATGTGGATACAATAGAAAGTGGTATGTTAGAAGTACTTGACAAAATAAATGAAAAAGAAAATTCTTATAGTAAGGCATATGAAGCATGCAAAAATACAACAATATATACAATGGAGACTACAGCAACAGAAGATCCTAATAATAAGTATTTGTCATTAATAATTCCAACATTATTTAATATAGTGCAAGAAGTTAAAAAGCTAAAGGATAATTACACAAAAATAGATAAAATATACTTAACAGGATTAGGAACAGTTATAAACAATGTTGACTTATATTTTCAAGAATATTTCCAAGAATCTAAATGTGAGATACTTAAACCATATTTTGCAACTAATAATAGTAAAATAAATATTAAAGACTATATTGAAGTTAACAGTGCTATTGCATTAGCACTTGAAGGAATAGGATATGGACTAAAAAATTTAAATTTCAGGACAACCAATTGGAAAGAAGAGTTAAACAATTTGTTACACTCAGATGTTAAATCATTAGGAAAAGGTTCAAGAACAAAGAAAAAGCGTTCATTTAGCTTTGATACAAATATGAAGGGACCACTTAAACCAACAGAATTATGGCTAGTAAGATGTTGCGTAACAGTACTAATGATAGTTGTAATATATAGTGTTTGCTCAGTTTTACTGGGACAGCAAATAGCAGCAAAAACAGCAGATGCACAAGCAGTTATAGATGATACAACATCTCAGATAAATAGATTAAATACTAGTGAAAATAGTATAAATAGTAAAACTTCTGATTTTGAAAGAGTAACAACTAATTTACAAAATGCAAGTTCATCCATTGCATTAAAGCAAGGAAGAAAAAATGAAATACCAACATTACTAAACCAAATTGTATATACAATACCAAAAAATGTACAATTAACTAGTATACAAAACACTGAAGTAGAATCAAATGGAGAAACAGTGCAACATATAACATTATCAGCACAATCAAGACAGTATGAACAACTTGCATATTTTAAAGCTAGACTTAGCAATAGTGGATATTTATTAAATGTTACATCAACAGAAGGAACAAAAACAGGTGAATACGTTGTAGTAACAATTGAAGGAGATTTACCATAATTTTTAAAGGAGTATGCAATGAGAAAATTATTAATATCTATTTTGTTAATTTTATTGATAGTTATAGCTGTACTATGTGTCAAAAATGGTATAAATATTGGACCATTGCATGTACTAGGTGTAACACAGATACAAGATGCTAATGGCGAACTTACAAGAAAAATTGCAGAAGCAAAAGACACAAATGATAATTATGCAGATAAGTTAACTGAAATAAAAAATGCAATTACAGAATTAGGAACTGCAAGAGAAGAATATTTACAAACAATTAATGTTAGCACAGAAAGTGAAATACGTGAGGCAACACAAACAAAGAATTATACGATTGAATATTTGTGGAGTCAAGTAGGTAACCATGCTACACAAGAGGGCGTAAATATAAGAATGGATGTAGTTTCTGGAGTAGATGAAAATCAAAGAAATCTTAACTTTACAGTTTCAGGAAACTATTTGGCAATTACAAATTTTATCACAGAATTAGAAAATGATTCGACTTTGCAATTTACAATTGATGGGTTCTCAATGACACAAAATCAATGTACATTTGTAGTAAGAGATGTGTTTATAAGACCAGAAAGAACTACAAGGTCATCATCAACAACTAGCTCAACTAATACTACCACTGACGAAGATACCAATACTACAAATGAGGCAGAAGAAGGAAATGAGAATGAAAATCAAAATACAGTTAAATAAAAAAGGAGTAAGTTATGGCTAAATCAATTTTTAAAGAAGTGCTAATTATATTATTAGTATGTGTGGCAATAATTTTATTAATGGCAGTCATATTTTATAATTATATTCCAACTAATAAGGTAATACCAGCAAAAGTAACTGCATACCAATTACCCGAAAATGTTGAAGCAATTATAAATGAAACAACAATAGATAGTTATAACAGTGCTTCAATCAATTACACTATAGATGATGCTGATTTGTCTAGATATGAAGCAACACAAAGTTATAACCCTGGAAAAGCAGATCCTTTTTCTGCAGCTTCAGAAGAACCAACTGGTTCAACAAATGATACACAATCAGGAACAACAAAACCTGTTGATGAAAATGTAACAGATAATTACTATACATCACAAAATGTAGGTACATCTGGAAAATAATTATTTAATTTACGGTAATATTTATTATTATATAAATATATACAAAATTTTACTAAGGAGGGAATTTTAAATGTTTAAGAAGGAAAATGGTATAACATTAGTAGCTTTAGTTGTTACAATTATTGTTCTATTAATTTTAGCAGGTGTTGCTATTAGTTTAACAATAGGAAATAATGGTCTATTTACTAGAGCTCAAAACGCTGCTGATACATGGGGCAAAGGTGAACAAAACACATATAATGCAATGAACCAAGCAGTTACTGATTATGACAGCGTTTACGACAGATATATCAACAAAACACCACACACATAATTCAATTAAAAATCTCTATTATTTTATATAATAGTACTAAATATGGAGGTTACCTAAATTATTCGTATTTAGGTAACCTCTATTATACTAATAATCATAAGGCAAATTATAACTTTATCAAAAAAGGAACTAAAAGTATGAACGCAATTTTATATATAATAATATTTGTCATGGGGAGTGTTTTTGGAAGTTTTTTAACACTTGCAACATATAGAATACCACTTGACCAAGACATAACTCATAAACATTCTTATTGCCCCAAGTGCAATCATAAACTCAATTTTTTAGATATGATTCCAATTCTTAGTTATGTATTTTTAAAAGGAAAATGCAGATATTGCAAAGCAAAAATAGGCCCAAGATATTTTATAATAGAAATATTGTGTGGAATATCATTTATATTACTTGCATTAATGCTAAGAATAAATATAAATACACTAACAATAACATCAATTATCAACTTTGGATTAGGAGCATTATATATAGTATTTTTATTCTTAATTGCAGGAATAGACAAAGAACAACATGAAATAGACAAAAGAGTATTAATATATGGCTTAATGCTAGCAATAGCAAATACAATTTACGAATACTTTTATCTAAGCAATATTAATTTTAATAGAATAGTTATTTATCTAGTAATATTAGTAATAATATTAATGATAGATTTAATAAAAATGAAAAAAAAGGGAAAAGACAGTTATGCATTAAATACTCTTATTTTTTGTATTATAATGGCACTACTAACATATGAAACAACAACAATAATTTCAGTAATTTTTACATTAATAATAGTATTTTTTGACAATTTAATAAAAAGTATTACAAAAAAAGAATCTAAAAATGCAGAACCTATAGCTTTTTACTTATGCATAGCAAATGCTTTATCAATTATAATAATGAGTATTATATCTTATTACTAATACCTTGAAACGAATGTGAAAGGAATTGAATTTATAATGAACAAATTTATGAAAAATAAAAAATGCGAAAAAGGTGCGACTGGCTTTGATATTACTACAGGAGCAATAATCTTTTTCCTATTTACAACACTTATATTTACATTATTTTTACAAATATATAAGCAATCAGCACTTATACGTATTCACCAGAATGCAATGTCTTATATCATTGATATATGTGAAGATATAGATCTGCAGGATTATGATTATACAGAAGACTTGCAAGAATATAAAGATTATATTGTAAGCCAAATAGGACTTCCTACAGATTTATACAACTTAACATTAAGTGATGAAAAATACATTGATTCACATGCAGATGCAAATGATATAGTAAAAAAGATAACGATAAACATTAAATATACTTTTGATGATGAGGAGAGAAGTATAGAAATAAAAAAGATAAAAGTTAGAGAATTATAAAGTAGGTGAAATGATGAAATCAGAAAAAGGTATAACACTGATAATATTAACGATATATATTATAATATTTTCGATTGTGATAATACTTTTAGCAAATTTAAGTAGTTATATTTATTCAAACTTAAAAAACATTAACGACAGAAGTGTTGATGTATCCGAAATTAATAAGTTTAACATGTATTTTATAGAGGATGTAAAAACAAATAGTCAAGCAGAAATAAGGACATTAACAGATAGCAATACCATGCAAATAGTATTTCAGGATGGAGATATATATAGCTATGTCATAAATGAAAAAAGTATATATAAAAATGAACAAAAAATAGCAAGAAATATAGAAGCATTTAATGCAGAAGGTTATATTATAGATGCAAAAAAATATATACAAGTAAGTATTGAAATTGGAACAGATGATGAAACAAATTACACAAAAGCAACTGATTATGTATTAAAATATTGGTGATTTGAAAGGAGATAAAAATGGCTACAATTCAAAGACAACCTTTAGGTATAGAACTTGTAAGGAGAGGAATAGTAAAACAGGAAGACATTGCAGAAGCTTTAGAATATCAAAGAACTCATCCAAAAGAAAAGTTGGGAGATATTTTAAATGAGCTAAAATTAGCAGATTCTAAAAAACTTTTACATGCAATGGGAGAAATAATAGGGGAAAAAGTAATCTATTTGACAGATACAGATGTCAAGTTAGATATAACTAAATATATATCAATAGATATTGCAAAACAGACAAATGCAGTACCTTTTGAAATAAATAATGGAATTATTAAAGTTTGCTTTGCAGACATAAGTAACAAACAGCAAGTAGAAACTGTAAGATTACTAATGCTAAATAAAGGTTTAGTAATGGAAAGATATATAACCTTTAAATCAAATATAAAGCAAGTAATTAATACATTATCTACAGTATCTACAGATTCTATAGACACAGATGCAACAGGAACTACAATAGTAGATAACATTATTAGAAGTGCAATGGCAAAAAGATCTAGTGATATACATGTAGAGCCACTTGAAGATAGTGTTAGAATTAGATATAGAATTGATGGTAGACTTTTTACAGTAGCAAAAATAGATAAAGAAAAACAAGCTCAAATTATTGGTAGATTAAAAGCTATATCTAATATGCATCAAGAAAAACAAGAGCCACAAGATGGTAGAATAATAATGTATCCAGACTATAATATTCGTGTATCATCACAAAGAAATATACATGGAGAAAAATTTGTTTTAAGACTTTTAAAAAAGGATACAGATATTAGAAATTTATTTGAACTTGGATATCCAGAAGATGAAAAATTATTAAAAGATGCATTTGACAAAAGAAACAGTATAACAGTAATAGCTGCACCTACAGGTGAAGGTAAAACAACTACTCTTTATAGTGTCATAAATTATTTAGATAAGCCAGAAATAAATATAACCACAATAGAGGACCCAGTAGAAATACGTATACCAGGGCTAAATCAAATCGAGATAGATGCAAAAACAACATTTGCAGGATCTCTTAGAACAGTTTTAAGACAAGATCCAGATATTATACTTGTTGGAGAAATAAGAGATCAAGAAACAGCAGAAATTGCAATGCAAGCTGGACAAACTGGTCACTATGTTTTATCAACAATACACACTTTAAATGCAATAGAAGTAATTTCAAGACTAAGAAAAATGAATGTATCAAACTATGATATATCTAGTACTTTAGCGACATCTATTTCACAAAGATTAATAAGAAAACTATGCCCAAATTGTAGAAGGGAAAGAGAATTTACAGAAGAAGAAAAACACATTATAGAATCAATTGGAACAAAATATGGTGTAAAATTTGACTTGAGCAATGCAAAAACATATGATGCAGTTGGATGTGATAAATGCAATCAAAGTGGATATTATGACAGAATAGCTATATTTGAAACATTACTTATTACAGATCCAATAAAAGACTTAATTGTAAAAAATGCATCTACATTAGAAATTAGAGAAGAAGCATATAAAGAAGGATATAAACCTATGTTAATAGAAGGTATTAACAAGGTTTTAAAAGGAATAACTACACTAGATGAACTTAATAGTAAATTATTATTTTACTAAAATAATTTAATAAAATTGTTATAGAATGTTTTTAGAAAGGAAAATTATTATATGGACGTAAATAACATTTTAGCAGAAGCTAAAAAGGTAAAAGCTTCTGATGTACATTTTATACCAGGAATAAAACCTAAAATAAGAGTTAATAGGGATTTGATTGAGCTAGAACAATATAATCCAATATCAAAAGATGACATACTAGAAGTATATGATTACTTTTTAAAAGGTAATGTAGATAAGGATGCATATTTTAGAGAACATAAAGTATTGGATACATCAGCTGAATTTGAAGACATACGTTTGAGAGTAAATATATCATACTCAGACGGATTGCCAGTTATAATAACTAGATTAATAAGAAATGAACTACCTACTTATGAAGAGTTAGGAGTACCAGATATAGTAAGAAGAATGACTAATCAAACACAGGGATTAATTCTAGTTACTGGTAAAACTAACTCAGGTAAATCAACAACATTAAATGCTCTAATAAATTATATTAATGATAATGAAAATAAGAAAATATTAACACTTGAAAGCCCAGTTGAATATAAGCATAAATGTAAAAAATCTATAATAGTTCAAAAAGAAGTAGGTGTTGGAGGTGATGTACCAACATATAGTATAGGTACAAAAAACTCTTTAAGAGAAGACTGTGATATTCTAGTAATAGGTGAGATTAGAGATAAAGAAACAATGGAAGCCGCCATAGAAACAGCAGAATCAGGACATTTAGTTATAGGAACACTTCATACAAAATCATGTGCTGAAACTATTGATAGAATGATAAATTTCTATGAAGTAGGAGATCAATCACAAGTTAAATACTTAATTGCTTCATTATTAAAACTTGTTGTATCACAAAGATTAATTAAAAATAAAAAGGGAACACTATCATTAGTACCAGAAGTTATGGTTGTAGACAATGTTGTTTCTGGTTTAATTAGGAAAGAAAAATTAACAACATCAGAAATAGAAGATGCAATACAAAGTGGATCTAACAATGGAAGTATAGGATTAATAAATTCACTTGCAAAACTATTTACAGATGATATAATTACACTAGATCAAGCAAAGGCACAAGTAGAAGAAAAGAATATAGAAGTATTAAATAGAACTATTATGCAAATGAA
>CALXWN010000027.1:0-10955 GCA_944392415.1 uncultured Clostridia bacterium
ACTATATAGTAAAAAAATTAGAAAAACACTTGAAATTATTGCATAAATATGTTATTATAATAAATAGCGATTAAAAATTAAGCATAGGAGGTGCAGTAAAATGGCAAAATGCGATATTTGTGGTAAAGCAGTATCAAATGGAAATAAAATTAGTATAGCTCGTTCACATGTTAGTAGAAGAGCAAAAAGAACATGGAAACCAAATCTTAGAACAGTAAGAATAAAAGTAAACGGAGAATCAAAAAAGATGTCTGTATGCTCTAAATGCTTACGTTCAGCTAAATTAGGTGCATAGTAAAAATGAAATTAATAAGATAAATAAGAGAACTCGCAAAGTGCCAAAACATATGGCAAAATGTATGGAGTTCTCTTTTCAATATAGGAAAATATCTAACAAAACAATCTTTCAAAAATTTATAGATTTAATCTTATGTATTAATCTTTTATTCCAAACAAAAACTTAACAATTCCTTTTAAAAATTTCGGAACCTTTTTTACAACAATAGTCATACATTCCCTCCTAACAAATTCTAAATTTCTTGAGTAATATTTTATGTATAGAAATTTATATAATCTCAAGAATTTACTTATGAAATAAACAGCAAAGACCTGCAATTGTAATAACACAGCCTATAATAAAAAGCCAACCGGATAATGGAAGTAAAAGTACAAGTAAAACCCCTAATCCAAAACCCAAGAGGCAAGTTGCAAGTAATTTTTTTAATATCTTACCCATGCTTTACCTCCTTTGTAACATTATATGTAAATTAAAATTAAAAAGTGAATAAAGACTCCTAAACATAAACACAATATTCTAAAGATAATAAAAAGTTATATTCAAATTTATTAAAAACTATTCCATAAAAATTTCTTTTATGATATTATAGTTATGCGATTTAATTTAGGGTAAAATTTTATACTTTATACAAAAATAAGAATTATTATTAATTAAAGTTTATAGGTACACTTTAAAAACCTAAATATTTATATAAGGAGATTCGTATAAATTATACGAAATAGGATAATGAACAAAAAAGTAAAAAAATCAAAAGAAGAAAAAATTAACGTACCAAGATTAATATTAAGAATAGTAATAGTAGCAATCATACTTGGGCTAATGGTATTTGCAATAAAAATAGCACCAAACTATGCAAGAGACGAGTTTGCAGATAAAACAAATCTAGTAATTAATAATAACAATATAACAAGAAATGTAAAATCTAATATTTTAATAGAAGACAACACAATATATTTATCAACCGCAGACATGCAAAACTTTTTTGATGAATATTTATTGGTTGATGAAGAAAATCAAATGATAATAACGACTTCAAATACAAAAACGGTAATGATACCATTTGATGAAACAACTATAAATGTAAATGGGGTTCAAAAAACAATAAAGCATTCATTGCTTAACAGAGATGGAGAAATATATTTGCCTTTAACTGACTTAACAGATATATACAATATTGAAGTTAACTATTCTGCTGAAAGCAATATAATTACAATAGATTCTTTAAATAGAAAGTTTGTACAAGCTCTAAGTTCAAAAGACATGTCTGTCAAGTATTTACCAACAGTATTTTCAAAAACAGTAGATAAAGTAGAACGTGGAGATACATTTGTTTTAGTTCAAGATAGAGAAAACGGGGGAAATGTTGTAGAAGACAATTGGATAAAAGTAAGAACTAAAAAAGGAGAAATAGGATACGTAAAATTAGAAAATATAACCGACGAAAATACAGTAAGAGAAGATTTGAATATAAATACGGCTATCAATGGCAAAGTGAGTTTAGTTTGGGATTATTATTCACAATATGTTTCAGCGCCAGTAAGAAATGGAGAAATTGAAGGTATAAATGTTGTATCACC
The DNA here is from genome assembly GCA_944392415.1 of uncultured Clostridia bacterium. Classification (GTDB taxonomy): domain Bacteria; phylum Bacillota; class Clostridia; order TANB77; family CAG-508; genus CAG-793. The sequence goes on from CALXWN010000027.1 coordinate 1,876, forward strand.
TTCATTTTACGAAATCACATCAAGTGGAGACATTGATGCAAATATAGGCAGAAATGGTCAAAACTATGTAGAGTGGGCACATGCAAATGGATACAAAGTATGGCCAATGGTATCTAATAGTGAGCTTGGAGATCTAGATGCTATATCAGAGTTATTATCTACATTTGAAAACAGGTCATATTTAATAGATAATATTTTGGATGAATTAATTGATGCAGGTGTAGATGGTGTAAATATAGATTTTGAAAATATGTATCAAGCAGACAAAGACAATTATTCAAGATTTATAATAGAGCTTGCACCAAGACTAAGAGAAGCAGGTCTTACACTTTCAGTAGATGTTACAGCACCAGATGGATCAGAAACTTGGTCGTTATGTTTTGATAGAAATATAATAGGAAAAGTAGCTGACTACATTATATTTATGGGATATGATCAAAATGGCGTATCGGCATTAGAGGCAGGAACTGTAGCAGGTGCAGACTGGGTAGAGCTAAATATTAAAAAATTCTTAGGACAAGAAGGAGTATCTGCAAATAAACTTATATTAGCAATGCCATTTTATACAAGGTTGTGGCAAGAATCAAATGGAACTTTAACTAGTTCAGTAGTAAATATGAGAAGTGTAGCAATTCCGGACGGTGTAGAAAAAACGTGGGATGAAAAAACAAAACAATATTATATAGAATACGAAAGAAATGGCACAACATATAAAATGTGGATAGAAGACGAAGAATCTTTAAAAGCAAAAATGGATTTAATAAATCAATATGAATTAGCTGGCGGAGCATTTTGGTCAAAAGACAGAGAATCAAATACAGTTTGGGCAATAATTGCAGAAGAGTTAGGGGCTAAAACGGATAATGAATAGCAACGTTACGATTACTTAAAATGTTCAAGAATATATATTAATCTTTTAAAATATTTTGTCGAATAATGCAATACGAAAAAAGTAATAATAAAGAATCACCCTCATATAATATAAAAGGGTGATTTTTTTGCCCTTAAATTATACAAAGGAGGGAAGTACCAGCATTGTAAAAGTATGTGCTGCGTGCAAAAAGTATGAATATTGCATTTGTAAAACTAGACAAGCTAGGGAAACTTGAAAAAATTTATAGAAAACTTTTTAAAATTATCAGAGTTATAAATAATACATATTACATACCAGATACAAGTGAAAAAATAATAAATAAATTAGTATTGAAATTAAAAAGTAATCAAGAAGATTATGCTATAACTGAAAATGAAATTGACTTAGATTATCCAAAATTAGATGGTAAATACTTATTAAAATGTGCTATTCCAGAAGTTATAGATTATTGCTATAAGACCTTAGATAAAAATGCCAAATTAGAAGAAATATATGTTTTAGCAGAAAATTACACAAAAGAAAATATAAAAATAATAGAAACATTAACTGAAAAAGTAAAAGTGGTAAATGTGGTAACTACACATTTAAGGCAGTTTCAAGAATTAGAAAAAAAGCTAGAGAGAAGAGGAATTTATATAACAGTTTCAAGCAATAAAAGAAAAGCACTAAAAAGAGCAGAATTAATTATTAATTTAGACAATAAGAACTTTAATGGATTTAATGTAAACAAAAGTTGCATAATAGTAAACTGCAATAAAGAATTTAACCTAAATAAAGACTTTGAAGGAATATGCATAGAAAAAATAAATTTTGAGATAAAAAAGATAATGCGAATATTTAGTGAAAATGCGAATATGGATAAACAAGAGCTTTTTGAAGCAGAATTATTAAAAACAAATGAGTATGATGAAGCAAGATACATATTAGAAAAAAGTAAAATGCACATAACAGGTGTGGCAGGAAAAAGGGGAGTAATAAGCATGGATGAATTTCTTCATTTTAGAACCATCCTAAACTGAAAAGATTGTGAATTTTATTTGAAAAATTGTCTAGCCCTCTTGACAAAAAGCACTTATGGTATTAAGATATTTAGGATAATTTTTAACACAAAAGGAGGGATAAGTCATGGACAGCGAAGAAGTACTACTAACACAAGAAGGCTATGATAAGTTAGAGCAAGAACTAGAGTATCTTAAAACAACTGAGAGAACTGAAATTGCTGGTAGAATAAAAGTTGCCCTAGGTTATGGAGATTTATCTGAAAACTCTGAATACGATGAGGCAAAAAACGCACAAGAAATGAACGAAAACAAAATAGCAGAGCTAGAAAATAAATTGAGACATGCTAAAATTATAGATTCTTCAGAAATAGATACAAAAACAGTTCAAGTAGGAAACACAGTCGAAGTATTAGATATGGATTTTGATGAAAACGTAACATATACAATAGTTGGTTCAACAGAAGTTGACTTAGCACAAAACAAAATATCTAATGAATCACCAATTGGTTCAGCACTACTTGGTGCTAAAAAAGGTCAAGTGGTTGAAGCACAAGTTCCAGCTGGTGTAGCAAAATTTAAAATACTTTCAATTAAAAAATAATTTTAAAACCTGTTTTTAGGGATACCTCCCAAAAACAGGTTTTTTTCCCCGTAAATATTGACTTTTAGCCCATAAAATAATATTATATATATATATAATATTTGAGGAAAGGTTTGATTATGGAAGCTCTTATGACTACAACCAGTTTTGGTGGCGAACTTTTAAGTTTTAAACTAGACGGTATAGAGAAAATTCACCAAGGAGAAGATGTGAGAGATGATAATGGTAAAGTGTACTGGAAAAGACATGCACCAGTACTATTTCCTATTGTGGGTAAGCTAAAGAGAAATCAAACAATAATAAATGGAAGAACTTTTGAAATCCCTCAACATGGGTTTGCAAGAGATATGGAATTTGAGCCAATAACTAAATTGGACAACTTTCATTCTTATGTGTTAAAAAGTAATAAATATACATTAGCAAGATATCCTTTTGAATTTGAACTAACAAATACATATAGACAAGAAGGAAATAAGCTAATATTTATATACAAAGTAATAAATACAGGTGCTACAAATATGCCTTTTGGAATAGGTGGACATCCTGCTTTTAAAATTGACCCAGATGACTTAAAAAGAGGCAACTATTATTTAGAATTTAAAGAAGATGAAGATAGAGCACATTTTTTGTATTTAGTAGATGGCTTAGTTGGAACAGAGTATGCAAAAAATAAGCTAATAAACAATAGAATAATACTTTTAGATGAACATACTTTTGATAATGATGCATTAATTATTAAAGGTATACAAAATAAGACTATAAGCTTGAAGAATAGTAGAACAAGAAAAACAGTATTAACAATGGATTTTGAAGGATGGCCATTTTTAGGAATATGGTCAAAGCCGGGAGCTCCATTCATTTGTTTAGAACCATGGCAATCAACTGCAGATAGAATTCATAGTTCTAGTGTATTTGTACAAAAGCCAGATATGATAGTTTTAGCACCAGGACAAGAATTTGAAGCCAAATTTTCAGTAGAGTTTTTTAGCTAATGTGGAAGAATATATATTGAATCTTGAATAGAAATAATTTGAAAAGGAAGAAAATATGATTAAAATAATTTTACTTATAATTATAGCAATTGGTGTGACTGCAATATTTGATGCAAGAAGAATTGCAGAAAAATATTTTAGTACTCAAGATATAAATAAACAAGCACTACTGCTTAAAGCGGTGGGCTTTCTCGTCTCTGCGATTTGTGCAATAATTTTAACATTTTTAATATAATATATTAAAATTTTCTGTTAAACTTTTTTATTTTTATTAATAGAATAGAGGTAATTATGAAAAAAATAGAAGGAAAATATAATCCAAAGGATTTTGAAGAAAAAATATATAAAAATTGGGAAGAAAATAAATATTTTAAACCAAGTATGGATAAAACAAAACCATCATTTTCAATTGTTATGCCACCACCAAATGTTACTGGTAAATTGCACATGGGACATGCTTTAGATGATACAATCCAAGATGTAATTATTAGAGCAAAAAGAATGCAAGGTTATAACACTTTATGGCTTCCAGGTAGTGACCATGCATCTATTGCAACTGAAGCAAAAGTTGTTGAAAAAATAAAAAAAGAAGGACATACTAAAGAAGAACTAGGTAGAGAAAAGTTTTTAGATGAAGCATGGGCTTGGACTAGAAAATATGGCGGAGAAATAGAAAACCAACAAAAAAGACTAGGATGTTCATGTGATTGGGATAGAAAAAGATTTACACTAGATGAAGGACTTTCAAATGCAGTTTTAGAAGAATTTTGCAATCTATATAATGATGGACTAATTTATAGAGGCAAAAAGATGATAAACTGGTGTCCATATTGTCATTCATCAATTTCAGACATAGAAGTTGAATATAGTGAAGAAAAATCTCATTTATGGCATATTAGATATCAAATAAAAGGTACTAATGATTATGTAGAAGTTGCTACAACAAGACCTGAAACAATGCTTGGAGATACAGCAGTTGCAGTAAATCCAAAAGATGAAAGATATAAAGATCTAGTAGGAAAAACTTGCATACTTCCAATAGTAAACAGAGAAATTCCTATAATTGCAGATGAATTTGTAGATATGGAATTTGGAACAGGTTGTGTTAAAATAACTCCAGCACATGATATGAACGACTACCAAGCAGGACTTAAACACAATTTAGAATTTATAGAAGTATTTGATGAATCAAATATTATGGGAGATATAGTTCCAGAATATAAAGGACTAACTTCAGATGAAGCAAGACCATTAGTTGCAGAAAAATTAAAAGAAATAGGTGCTTTAGTAAGCATAGAAGACTATACTCATAATGTAGGAAAATGTTATAGATGCCATAACACAGTTGAGCCAAGAATATCAGAGCAATGGTTTGTTGCAATGAAAAAATTAGCAGAGCCCGCAATAGAAGCTGTTAGAAATGGCGACATCAAATTTGTACCAAAAAAATATGAAAAAACATATTTCAATTGGTTAGAAAATATTCAAGACTGGTGTATTTCAAGACAACTTTGGTGGGGACACAGAATTCCAGCATATTACTGTGATGAATGTGGTCATATTACAGTTGCAAAAGAAAAGCCAGAAAAGTGCGAAAAATGTGGAAGCACACATATTCATCAAGATGAAGATACACTAGATACATGGTTTAGCTCAGCTTTATGGCCATTTTCAACAATGGGCTGGCCTGATACAAATGCAGAAGATTATAAAACATTTTATCCAACAAATTGCTTAGTTACAGCATATGATATTATATTCTTCTGGGTTGCAAGAATGGTGTTTTCAGGAATATATGCTACTGGCAAAAAGCCATTTAGCGATATAGTAATGCATGGATTAGTTAGAGATAGCCAAGGCAGAAAAATGTCAAAGAGTTTAGGAAATGGTATTGACCCATTAGAAGTAATGAACGAATATGGTACAGATAGCTTAAGATTTTCTGTATTATCAGGTACAACAATGGGTAATGACATAAAATATATGCCAGAAAAACTTGACCAAGCATCAAACTTTGCTAATAAAATGTGGAATGCTGCTAAATTTATAACAATGAATGCAGCGTCAGATGAAGAGATCATTGAGTTTAGCAAAAAAATTGAAAAATCATCAAATAAAACAGATAATAAATCAGATGGTTTAAAAGAAAATTGCGAGCTTTTAAAACCAGAAGACAAATGGATAATTGCTAAATTAAACAAAGTAATAAATGAAGTTACAGAAAATATAAAAAACTACGATTTAGGTATAGCACTAGATAACATTTATACATTTATATGGGATGAATTCTGCGATTGGTATATAGAAATGAGCAAAACAAGACTAAATTCAGATGAAAAAGTTGTGGTATCATATGTACTAGACTATGTATTTAGAAATTCATTGAAACTATTACACCCATTTATGCCATTTGTTACTGAGAAGCTTTATTCATACTTAGTAAGTTATGACAATAAAGATATAATAATATCTGATTGGCCAGTTTCTTCAAAAGAAAAATACGAAGAAGACATGGCATATATTGAAGAAATAAAAAATATAATTGTACAAATTAGAAATGTAAGAACAAATATGAATATTCACCCATCTAAAAAAGTACAATTAATAGTAGTAACAGAAAATAAAAATATGGCAGAAAAAATTAAGCAAGACGAAGAATTCATCAAAAAATTAGGCTTTGGTAGTAAATTAACTGTACAAAATAATGAAGATGGAATTGAAGCTAATGCCGTATGCGTATCAACTGGAAACTTAAAAATATTTATGCCATTTAGTGAACTTGTTGATATTGAAGAAGAAATCAAAAGATTAGAAACCGAAAAATCAAAACTTGAAAGCGAAGTAGAAAGAAGTAATAAAATACTTTCAAATCAAGGATTTATAGCAAAAGCTCCAAAAGCTAAAGTTGATGAAGAAAAAGCTAAGTTGGAGAAATATAGTAAAATGTTAGAAGAAACAAAAGCAAGATTAAACAACTTAAAAGCATAAAAAATAAGAGAGAGAGGTGAGAAAATGAAAATCACAAACTCAATGGCAGGCAAAAAAGAAGAATTTGTACCCATAAATAAAGACGAGGTAAAAATGTATGCTTGCGGTGTAACAGTTTACGACTTAAGTCATATAGGACACGCAAGGCAAGCAATTGTGTATGCCATGATGACAGATTACTTTAGATACAAGGGCTACAAAGTAACATATGTAAGAAACTATACAGACGTAGATGACAAAATTATAAAAAGAGCAAATGAGCTTGGAAAAAACGCACTAGAATTTTCTCAGGAGCAAATTCTTGAAACTGAAAAAGATATGAAAGCACTTCATGTTACAGAAGCAGATATAAAAACAAAAGCATCTGAATACATACCTCAAATTATAAAATTTGTAGAAAATCTTATAGAAAAAGGTGATGCTTATGCTACAGAAAAAGGAGATGTTTACTACTCAGTAAAAACATTTAAAGAATATGGAAAACTATCTCATAGAAAAGTAGACGAACTACGTAATGGAGTAAGAATAGAAGTAGAAGAAGGCAAAAAAGATCCTGTAGATTTTGCATTATGGAAATCAGCAAAACCCGGAGAAATATATTGGGAATCACCTTGGGGTAAAGGAAGACCAGGCTGGCATATAGAATGTTCTGCAATGATTTTAAACACACTTGGCGAAACAATAGATATTCATGGTGGTGGAAGAGATTTATTATTCCCACATCATGAAAATGAAATTGCTCAAAGTGAAGCACTAACAGGCAAAAAGCTAGCCAATTATTGGACTCACTGCGGACTAATAAAAATAAACGGCGAAAAAATGAGTAAATCTTTAGGAAACTCATTATCTATAAGAGATGCATTAAAAATGTATAATTATGAAGTTATAAAATATGTTCTACTATCTAAACATTATGCAACTGATATGGATATACACGACAGTGATTATAAAATAGCAGAAGAACATATGTATTATTTTTATAGTACTATAAAAAAGATGAACGAATTTATCATGGCAAATGCCGGAGATGCAAATGGAGAAACATTGGATAATGAAACATTAAAAAATATAGTACCAAAATTCATTGAAGTAATGGACGATGACTTTAATTCAGCTCTAGCAATTTCAAATTTGCATATTATTTTTAGAGATATAAATAATATGATGAAAACTGCAAATAAAGGAAATGTACAAATAGTCGCAAATACATTGGCAAAAGCTTTAGAAGACATAAAAAGTGTTTACAAAATACTAGGATTTTTTGAACAAGAACTAGATGAGTTTATAAATAAAATGAGAGAAAAATACTTAAACAAGCTAAATATAAATACAAATGAAATAGAAGAACAAATAAATAAAAGAGCTGAAGCTAAAAAGAATAAAGACTATGAAACAGCAGACGCTATTAGAGCAGAATTAGATAAAAAAGGCATTTTGCTAAATGACACAAAAGAAGGAACAACTTGGGATATAAAAGAATTATATAGTTAATAATGAATATCAAGAATTTTATAAATAAAAAATCGCACGTAAATTTTTAAGACATAGTATCATTAAAGAAATTAAGGAAGGATTGATAAAATGAGTGGCGAAGCAAAAGAAAAAACTAAAGAAGAAAATAAATTAAACAAAGTAATTTTAACTATATTATTAATACTTGTAATTTTAGTAATTGCAATTGGAATAATTTATGGCGGAAGGATAATAAACAAAGTAAAACTAGATAGAGAATTAGAAAATCTAGTTAGCAAAGACATTTCATCAGAAGATTTATCAAATACAACACCAGTTACGTCTGGAGAATTTGCAGTTGTAGAACAAACTGTAAAAGAATATTTTAAAGAATATTCTGACTTAAGAAAACAATTTATGGATAAAGTAAATGATGAAAGGTTAGAAACAATATTATCACCAGAAAATTACAACCAAGATGGACCGGATTTTACAGAATCAATAAATTATTTAAATATTTCAAAAGAAGAATTTAATAACATAGCAGATAGCTTACTTGAATTAATATCAAAAGAAAACATAGAAGCAAGAATAGAAAACGAAGATGTAAGTGATTACTACAAAAATTTATATAATGGCTATTTTATAGAAAATGGCGATTTATCAGGTTCATTTCAAGAAACATATCAAGATACTGTAGATAACAGAACTTTAATGAATAATTTATATGATAATGAAATAAAAATACTTAATTTTTTGACAGAAAATAAGGCACATTGGGAAGTGCTAGATAATAAACTTACATTTGATAATCAAGATTTAGCAAATACTTTCAATAATATGAAAGCTAACTTGTACGCTGGACAAGGAAAATAAATGCTGTACTGAAATATTTTACTAAATATTAAAAAATCTTTCAGTAGAAAATATAGAATTATTTTATAGCATTAAATGAAGTTAAAAATTAATTGCAAATTTTAAGGGAACAATATATAATAAAGAAAACAAAAGGAGTGTAAACAAATGACAAAAAACGCTGAAAGCCTTGGGGCTGTATATATATATATATATATATCGTAAGATTTAGTAAAATAGAAATATGTAAACATAGAGATAAAGCTATGCTTTTTAGACGTATTTAAAATGTCTAAATAGTATAGCTTTTTGTTGTT
>CALXWN010000028.1:0-10928 GCA_944392415.1 uncultured Clostridia bacterium
TCACATAAAGTTATTTTACTAAATCTTACGATATATATATATATATATATACAGCCCCAAGGCTTTCAGCGTTTTTTATCATTTGTTTGTGCTCCTTTGTTTTTCTTTATTGTATCACAAGTTATAAATAAAATGAAAATTTTTTATTATAAATGTAAAATTTTCATTTTAATACCGTCGCAAGCCCAAAAATTATGCATTCTCAAAAATTTCTTCGAATTCTTTTTCATTTATTACTTCTTTTTCAAGTAATACACTTGCTACTGCATCTAGCTTATCTCTATGCAATACAAGTAGTCTTTGAGCCTTTTCATAAGCATCTTCTAATATGTTTTTAACCTCTTTACCAATTTCATCTTCTAGGTTATTTCCTAGTAATTGTATTTGATATGGGTCTTTTTCTACGTTAATAGACATTGGGCCTATTTTGTCACTCATACCGTAAACAGTTACCATATCTCTTGCAATTTTCATTGCAACTTCTATATCATTGCTTGCACCTGTAGAAATATCATCTAAAGCTACTTTTTCAGCAGCTCTACCACCAAGTAATGATATTAGTTTTTCTTCCATTTCTGTTTTTGAAACATAGAATTTGTCTTCGTTTGTTTTATACATGGTGTAACCACCAGCTACACCTCTTGGTATTATTGATACTTCTTTTATATCTTTTTGTGTTTCTAAGTATCTACTTACAACTGCGTGACCTGCTTCGTGGTAAGCTGTAAGCTTTTTGTCTTTTTCTGATACTACTCTATTATGTTTTTCTAGACCAACAGTTACCTTTTTAACAGCATCTTCAATATCATTATTATTTATTGCCTCATGATTTTTATTTGTTGCAATTATAGCCGCTTCATTTAAAATATTTTCAAGCTCTGCACCTGTAAATCCTGCTGTATCTCCTGCAATTGATTTAAAATCGACATCACCTGCAATCTTTTTATTTTTGCTATGGATTTTTAATATTTCTTCTCTTCCTCTTATATCTGGAAGCGCTATATTTATTGTTCTGTCAAATCTACCAGGTCTAAGTAATGCTTCATCAAGCATTTCAGGTCTATTTGTTGCAGCTATAACAATAATAGATTGGTCTGAATCAAACCCATCCATTTCAACTAGTAGTTGATTTAGTGTTTGATTGTTTTCTGAGTCTGCTCCACTATTACTTGCTCTCCTTGAACCTATTGCATCAATTTCATCTATAAATATTATGCAAGGTGAAATCTTTTTTGCTCTTTCAAATAGTTTTCTGACTCTTGATGCTCCAAGTCCTGCAAACATTTCTACAAATTCTGAACCACTCATTGATATAAATGGTACGTTTGCCTCTCCGGCAATTGCTTTTGCAATTAATGTTTTACCAGTTCCAGGTTTACCACAAAGTAATACTCCTCTAGGTGTTTTTGCTCCCATTTTTGAATACTTTTCTGGATTTTTTAAAAATTCTACTATTTGCATCATTTCTGATTTTTCTTCATCTAATCCCGCAACGTCTTTAAATGTTATTTTATCTTGTGATACGTCTGGGTCATATACTTTACCTTTATCACCCAATCCTTGCATTTGGAAGATGAGTATTACCAATATTACTAGTATTAATGTTGGTAAAATTGATACAAAACCTTCTGAAAATGATAACAATGCATTTCTTGGTTTTTGCACTAATTCAATATTATTGTTTGGATTATCATCTTGGGCTTTTTCTTGTATTAATTCTACAAATGCTTGCGTACTAGGTATTATTGCATGCTTTTCTTCTTCTTCATCTTTATATTTTAATTTTAAAGATGTGCTCCCAACTGTCATTTCAATTGATTCTATTTTCCCCTCATCAATGTCTTGAATTAATTGAGTATATGCAACTTCTAATTCGTCATTTTCTTGATTATTTTGTATGATTATTAGTGTAAATATAATTAACAAAGCTAAAATGATTGGTATTGTTGCAAAAAGTATTTTTTTCCATTTATTATCATTTGGCTTTTTTTGATTTTTGTCTGACATTTGCTTTTTCCTTTCTTTTTAGTTAATTTTTAATTAAATGTTTTTAGATAGTGCTCCAAATACATTTCTTATTTTGACTGAATATTTGCTTGTGGCTCAGGGTTATCTTTGTTGTTTTTTAGTTTAGTTCCAGCACCATTCCTTTCTTTATTTTCTTTGCTGTTTTTTGAGTCTTCTTTTTCATTATTTGGTTTATCTTCTTTATTTTGCTCTTTTTCATTTTTATTATCCTGTTTTTGTAATTCTTCTGGATTATAATTTTTGTTCATTATTTGTATTTGAATTTGAACCTTTTTCTTAATTATTTCTGATCTCATTATTAAAAGAGCTGCAATTAAATATACATAAGCTATTAGAGTATACATTATTTGGAAATATGGTATTACAAATCCTGTAAACATATTTACTATTAAGTAAATTGCATTTAGTATTACTGGTAAAGTAATGGCAGAAATGCTCAAACTATATAAAGCACCATATTTAAATGGTATTCTAATTAGTCTACTTACTATAAATCCTAATAGTGAAAGTGCAATAGTGTCTAATATGGCAGTTAGGAAATATGTTAAAAATGTAGATATGAATATTACTGCAAATATATTTGCTAAAATATTATATGAGTTTTCTCCTGAAAACATATTTAATATATATTCTTTGTTTATTCCGCTTAAATCGATTGTATTACTTATTTCTTCATAGGTTTGTGTTGTAATGCTTGTACTATTTTGTTGTTTTAAAAGTACATGCTTTTTAGTAAAAGCTACTGCTAATCCATCAAAATCTCTTATTTCATCTTCATTATAAGTTTCTGAATTAGTTAAAATGATTTCAAAATCAGTATATTCATGATTTTCTATTGTTACATCTGTATCACTATCTAATATAAACTCATTATTCTCAAAATAGAAGTTTGGCACATTACTACTAAAATATTCTATTCCTTGGTCAAGGAGTTGTGAAACTTTTATAATAGAACCTGCTGACATAACTAGGGTAAATAATAGTATTAATTTTATTAAATACATCATTGCTCTGCCTAGTCCTTCTGATGCAATAATGTGGTATTTGTCAAAGTCAAATATACTCATTTTCATTCTTCTAAAAAACGAAAGTCTTATTTCTTTTTCCATCAGTTTCCTCCTGATTTTTATTGTATTAAAAATTTTATGGATTTTTACTAAAAAATTTATCATTAATTTTTATAAATAATATGTATTTTCTGAATATTATTTGTAACTTTTAAATAATTATTCGACATGCATATTAAACACATAATATGCATGTCTGTATTGATTTAGTCATCATCCACTACTTCATTTGCAACTGTATTACCTCCAGTTGTTGTATTTCCGCCACCAACTGAATTAGTAGCTCCACCTCCAGTTGTTGTATTTCCGCCTGTTGTGTTTCCTCCACCTGCTGTATTTGTATTTGAATTTCCTCCAGAGTAACTATTTACTGTGATTGTAATAGTTGCACCTTTTGCAGCTTTAGTAGCACTTTGTCTTAATACTATTCCTTTTGACTTTGTATTATCTTCGTCTTGCAAAATTTTTACTACAAATCCAGCATTTTCCAAAGTTTTTTTGGCTTCTGCTTGGGTCTTACCAACTACTTTTGGTACATCAATTTCTTGAGCTGTTGTATGAACATTGCAAACTTCTGTAGGTGGCTCTGTTGTATTTTTTAAGCTATGTGTTGTCCAGTTTCCTGCTTTTTCTGTATCTATTTTTTCAGTATATACTCTTTCTTCTGTATCTGGACAGAATTCTGTTGCAACTTTATTTGTTTCTTTACAAATTTTTACTGTTGTATGTCCATCACAATCTGCTGGAACTGTACCGTTTACAAATATTTCCGTATATGTGTTTTTACATTTATCTGTTGCCTTCTTACCACTATCTAAACATATTTTAGCTGTAACTATATTTTCAGGCTCTATAAAATCTTTTACTTCCAAGTCTTGATGAATTGCTTTATTAACATCAAACCAAATTTGAGCAGCAGGATTTGTTGTTCCATATACTGATGATTCGTTGTTATCATAGCCATACCAACAAGCTGTTGCATAATAAGGCGTAAATCCACAGAACCATCTATCTTTTGCATCTGAAGATGTTGAAGTTTTACCTGCAACTCCCATGTTTCCTAATGTATTTCTGTATCTAGTCGCTGTACCCGTTGAACCTTTGATAGGTCCTGTTAACATTGAAGTCAATATATAAGCATTTCCTTCTGACATAACTCTAGTTTTTTCTTGATTTACTTCTATTACTGTGTTGCCATTTTGGTCAACAACTTTTGTATAGAATGTTGGTGTAATATACACTCCTCCGTTTGCAATCATTGCATATCCAGCAGCCATATTTAAAGGTGTTACAGTTTGAGTTCCAAGCGCTAATGGTAAATTTTTGTATGTTTCGTCTACTTCTATGCCTATTTTAGATAAAAATTCTACTGCATTATCTACACCTAAAAGTTGTAATAATTTAACCTCTGGAATATTTTTAGATCCCTCAAGAGCTTTTCTTATTGTCATTATTCCTCTACTATTATTACCATCATCTTTTGGAGAATACCCTCCTGCAAAGTCTGTTGGACTATCATCAAATAATGTTGATGCTACTATTGTACCATTTTCAAGAGCTGGTGCTATATTTACTAAAGGTTTGAATGCAGAGCCAGCACTTCTTTCACTTGTCATTCTATTAATTCCTAAAGTGTCTAATCCTTCTCCGAGTCCACCTACACCTGCAACAACATATCCTGTTGATGGTTCTATTATTACTATTGCAGATTGAGCACTAACAGTTTCACCTTTATATTTTGTTGTTTTATTATATTTACCACTTTTGTATGCATCTTCTGCTGTTGATTGAATTCCTGTGTTTACTGTTGTGTAAAGTGTGTAACCACTGTTAATTAACATTTCTCTTGCTTCTGAATATGATATATCTTCTTTTGCAGACATTTCAGATGCTACTTGGTTAATTGCTGCTGCTGCATGATATGAAAGGGTATTATTTCCATTCGTTGCAGATCCTTTTGTAAATGTTATACCATTATTAACCTTTTCTACCGCTGAATTGTATTCTTCTTCTGTTATTTTACCTTGGTCATACATTTGATAAAGTACAGTTTTAGTTCTTGATTTAATCTCTTCACTATTATCCACTGTTTCATTGAATGGATCATAGTTATTTGGAGAATGGTTAATACCTGCTAAAAATGCTGCTTCGGCAATATCTAGCTCACTTGCTTTTTTGCTAAAGTAATAATTTGCAGCAGATTCTACACCTCTTACTTCAAGACTTCCAGATTGACCTAAATATATTCTATTTAAGTATCTTTCGAGTATTTCATCTTTATTAAGCATATTTTCAACTTGTATTGCTCTAGACCATTCTCTTATCTTTCTTTCGATTCCAGCCCAGCCACCTCTTGCATCATCATTCATAGTAATTTTAACAAGCTGTTGAGTAATTGTACTACCTCCAAAAGATGCCTCTTGACCAGTTATTACAGATATGCCATAATTTAAGATAGCATTTGCGGTTCTTATTATGTCTACACCACCATGCTCATAAAATCTTTTGTCTTCGATTGCAATAAATGCATCTGGTAATTTACCCATTTCAGAAAGTGTAACTTTTTTGCTTATTTCATCTCCAGTAAGTGTAGTGATTTCATTTCCAGACAAATCAACTATCTTTAATCCACTATCACTTAACAATTGCTCTTTTGTAATAGACCATTCATCACTAAAAAATATTGCTGAAAATACTGCAATTCCTGCAATAATAAGTAAAAATATTATAATTATAAATATTTTAAAAGCTAACCATAATTTAGGATGTTTTCTATTTTTTTTCTTATCTTCTTTCTTTTTTTGCTTCTCTAATTTTTTTATGTCTTTTTCCTTTTTTGTATTAAGTTTTGTAACGTTTTTATTACTAGATTTTGTAGTGTTTTTTGCCTTATTATTAGTACTTGCATTTTTATTTTTATTATTTTTCATTTACTACCTCCTTAGACAAAACTACTTGAATAATATTATATTACAAATTTACAAATAATACAATCTTTTGACCAATTATTTTAACTATTAAATCTTAGAATTCACAGCTTATTTATTTTGTAAAAAACTACAATGTAAGTTGAATAATTATAATAAATCACAATAACTAGTTAGCGCATTTGCCCCATTTTTTATAAGCTCATTTGTTCCTTCGGAATTTTTGCTATTTACATTTCCAGGAACTGCAAATACATTTCTACCTTCATTTAGGGCAAAATTAGCTGTTATAAGTGATCCACTTTCTTTTTTAGCTTCAACAACTACAGTTGTTTCACTAAGTCCACTTATTATTCTATTTCTAGCTGGAAAATTTTGTTTTAATGGCTTTTCTCCTATTTTATATTCACTTACTAATGCTCCTCCTAAATTTAAGATTTTAATAGCTAAGTTTCTATTTTCTTTAGGATATATCATATCTAGTCCATGTGCCAAAACAGCTATAGTTCTAGCATTGGCTTCAACACTTCCAATGTGGCAATATGTATCTATTCCTCTAGCAAGTCCACTTACGGTAATTATATTTTCTTTTCCTAGATTATATGCCAAATCTCTTGCTACACTTTTGCCATAATTACTTGCATTTCTACATCCCACTATAGCAATACTTTTTTCTCTTAATATTTGTGCATTCCCTAATACATATAATTTTTTTGGTGGCGAGTATATTTGAGATAATAAATATGGGTAATCTAGTTCTCCTAAATTTATTTCTTGAATTTTCATTCTTTTCCTTTCTTATGCGGGCGGTTCCTTTTTAAATATTTATTTATAAGCCAACAATATACTTCTCGACATTTCAGTGAACGTTTGCAGCGCGAGCATTTTTGTCTTTAACTAAGTAGGAGTGCAGGGTGTAGCGGGCAAGCTGGAGCGAATAGCGACCCGCGCCGCGAAATGGGAGAGAATGTATATTGTGGCTTAGGAAGAATATTAAAAAAAGCTTCCTCTAAAACAAAAATGGGCAGAATTAATAAAATTCCCCCAAATTTTAATTATTATGTTATTATTAAAAAATTATTTTTTAAGCCACTTTTCATATTCTTCTATAATTGTATTTGCAACTTCTTCTGGTGTTTTATAAGTTGTATCTACAATTAAGTCATAATTAGAAATATCGCCTTGTCTTATACCATATAAATTGAAGTATCTTTCTTTTTCAAGGTTTGCTCTTTTTATCATATCCTGTTTTTGCTCTTCAAGAGTTTCAAAATTTTCTGTATCTTTTCTATCAATATCGTTAAATGCCCTTTTAGCTGCTACGTCAATATCTACCTTTAGATAAACTTTAAAAGATTCTGGTACTGCGTACCAACCAAGTCTAGCATCTATAATAAAGTTATCATTACTTTTGGCATATTCTGCTGCACTATTTTCAATTTGCCTATCTATATCTGGATGATCTTCTACATATATATTGAATTCTGTAACAGTCATATTCATTTCTTTTGCTAGTTTTCTAAAATATTGACCATTACGATAAATTCCATAACCTAATTTTTCTATTAGAATTCTTGATGTTTCTCCTTTTCCACTAGCTAAATCTCCAGTAAGAGAAATAATATGCTTTTTTTTCATTTCTACCCCTTTTATATAGTAAAATTGATACTATTAATTATTACCTAATTAATAGTATTATACTAAGTATCTATTATTTTAATTGTCATCTTCGTCATTATTTTCTGCATTTTTTTCTTGTTCTAATCTTTCTTGTTCTTCTTTCCACTGGTTTTCATCATATATTGTAACTTTGCCTTCACCAATTTCATCAGCCGCAAGACTTATAGGTGAAATGTCATCATCATTAGTCATTGGCTTGCTACCTTTTGAAATTTGTCTAGCTCTTTTTGCTGTAGCTATGACTAAGCTATATCTATTCTTATGAGTTTCTTTTAATAATTCTGGTACTGTTGGTTTAACTAACATTTTTAATTTTAATCTAATAAATATTAGATTATCCTCCTTTCAAAAAGTTTGTTAAATTTTAAATATAACTTCTGACATTATATTTTATACATAGTATATATTTTACTACAAAATGTCAAATAAGTCCAGTGTTTCTTAATAATTTTCTAAAATTTGCCTGTTTTTATTTTCCCTTAACTTTGTACCTGATAAAAATTATTAAACATTTAAATAGATAATACACTATCATACCTAATGTAATTCCTAGCAAAATATAATTGAAGTATTCATTTCCTGAAGAATATAATTGTAATAGTAACAGTGTTTCTATTCCTACAAAACACATTTCGATTCCATGAATTGCTATATAATTTTGATCTTTCTTATATGCTTGCTCAAATATAACTATAGCTATAATAGCTATAAATACTGAAAAAGTTTTTAAATCTAACATATACACTGTTATAGGAATAGAATTTATTCCTAAATCTATAAATAAAAAATAAACTGTAATAAGTATTGAGATTATTAAATTTCTAGCAAGATTTTTTCTTAATGAAGAATTTTTAACTTTATCTTTACTTGCCTTTTTGCTTTTTTTTATCTCTGCTTTTATTTCTTCTAGTTTCTCATTATTAATATCCTCTTGCTTTATTAAATCTTTTTTATCTGTGTCCACTTTTCTCATACTAACTCCCTTCTAAGGTTATAATTCTAACTCATATGTAATCATGCTTAACACTGCTATCGGAGCAGTTTCAGTTCTTAATATTCTATTGCCTAAAGTTACAATCCTAGCTTCATTTTTGCTTAAATTAGAAACTTCTTCTTGACTTAACCCGTCCTTCTGGACCTATTACAACTGCAATATTTTTAATCTCGCTATTTTTCTTTAAAACATCTTTTATCGTAATATTTTTCTCATTTTCATAAGCTACAATAGCTAAGTCATAATTTTTTATTTGTTTATATAATTCTAACATATTTATAGATTTATCTATTCTAGGAATCATATTCCTTTTACATTGCTTTGCAGCAACTTCTGATATTTTATTCCATCTAAGATTCTTTTTGTCTTCATCATTTATTTTTGCTACGCAATATTTCATGTTTACTGGAGTTATTTTGTGTACACCAAGTTCAACACATTTTTGGATAATACATTCCATTTTATCAGATTTCGGAAGTCCTTGAAACAAATCTACTTTTACATTCATTTCCACTTTTTTAGTATCAACACTAACCATGTCACAAATAACTTCTTTAGGATTAATTTTATTTATTTCACACTCAAAAGTTTCATTAGTTAATTTGTTTGTAACTAATATTTTATCTCCAATTTTCATTCTTAGTACATTTATCATATGGTTATAATCGTTTTCGATAATTTTTATTTGATTATTGCTAATTTGTTTATTTTCTACAAAGAACTTATACATTATCCTATTCCCCAATCTTCTTCTATGTCTTGCAAAACAGTGTTCATTTTTTCTTTTTCACCATTCACCAAATTTTGCTGTCTTTGTGTTTCTTCTTTTACCTGATTAATTATACCACCATTTTCATATAATCCACCGTAAACTGCAACTCCTACCAAAATAAGCATAACAATTATAGTTAAAACTAAAGATAAAAGTGTTATTCCTCTTTCGTTTTTCATATTATCTCGTTCCTTATATTTTTATTTAGGTTTTAAAGATACACCTATAAACCATAAAAATAATTTACATACTAATGATATCACATAGTATGTAAATTATTCAAGACAAATATAAATATTTTACGAAAAGGACCGTCTCAAAAGTAAAATTTATCCGAAAATACCACGTTTTTTTACTGGTGGTTGCTCATTCATAGTTTTTGCAAGTTCTATAAATAATTCTCTTTGTTCTTTAGTTAATTTCTTAGGTGTTTGGACTTGTACTGTAAATATTAAATCACCTGAAGAATTTGAGTGTATTTTTCTAAATCCTTTATTTTTTAATGTAAATTTAGTTCCGCTTTGTGTTCCATCAGGAATAGTAAAGTTTTCTTCCTTACCAGTAACAGTTGGTACTTTTATATTTGCTCCAAGTGTAGCCTGAGTTATTGTTATAGGTATTGTACATTCAACATTATCTCCATTACGAGTAAATACATTACTCTTTTTAACTCTAACAGTTACATATAAATCTCCATATGGTCCACCATTTACTCCCGGTTCACCTTTTCCTTGAACAACTAAGGTTTGGTCATCATTTATTCCTGCGGGTATTTCTACATTTAGTGTAACTTGCTTTCTTACTGTTCCTTTGCCTTTGCAAGTTTCGCAAGGTGTAGGAATATATTTACCAGTCCCTCTACAATTTTCACAAGTTACAACAGTTTGTATAGTTGCAAATCCAGCTAAAGATTGTGCTTTTTTTACTTTACCAGTTCCATGACATACACTACAAGTTTGTACACTTGTTCCTGGCTTGGCGCCTGTACCATGGCAAGTATCACATTTTTCATTTTTATTAACTACTATTTCTTTGTGTGTTCCAGTGAATGCTTCTTCAAAAGTCACATCTAGATTATATTTTAAGTCATTCCCTTTTCTTGGACCAGTTGGATTTGAAGTCCTTTGACTTCTTCCAAAACCTCCTCCAAATATTGAAGAAACAAAATCATCAACTACATCATCAAAACCAAATCCACCAGTAGAATATGTATAAGTGCCATTGCCAAAGCCTCCAAATCCATTACCAAATCCACCAAAACCACTGGCTCCACCATAACTGCCATTTGCACCCGCTGTGCCAAATTGGTCGTACATTCTTCTTTTTTGTGGATCTGATAAAGTAGAATATGCTTCTCCAACTTCTTTAAACTTTTCTTCGGCTTCTTTTCTATTATTTGGATTTGCATCAGGATGCCATTTTTTTGCCATTTTTCTATATGCTTTTTTTATTTCTTCATC
>CALXWN010000029.1:0-10805 GCA_944392415.1 uncultured Clostridia bacterium
ATAGAAGAATTTGAAAATATAAATAATTACATTAATGAATTGTCAGAAGAAGGTTATAGTTTTTATATAAATTCTTCTTCATCAATACTTAATGCATCAATGATAGTCTCATATGAAATACAAAAAAACTTACCTCCACAATCAAAATATATACTAGAAGAATCAAATGTAGATTCAAGAGATGGTATTCCTGCTAGTTTGCAAAAGGCAGATTATGTATTGGTAACATCTCCTGACCAATTACACTTAAAAGAAGGAGCACAAAAGATAGTTACTTTTATAAATAAAGTATTTTTAGATGAAAACTATAAAGATATATTATTGCCAAACTATGAGTTAGCAAATGAATTAGAAATAAGTGGAGTAAAAGTATATTTTTTCCACAGAATTGATGAAATTACAGATGATGAATATGGCAATTTTGCAAGTAAAGCCGAAGAGTTTATGAAAAACTAATTTTAGGAGGCAAAAAATAAGTATGAAAAAAATAACAATAATTGTACCAGCATATAATGAAGAAGAATCATTGCCTTTTTTATATGATAGGTTAGAAAAATTAATAAATAGTATTGATAATTATAAATTTGAAATATTATTTGTAAATGATGGTTCAAAGGATAATACCTTAAATTTAATTAAAGAATATAGAGAAAAAGATCCTAGAATTTCATATGTGGATTTTTCAAGAAACTTTGGAAAAGAAACAGCAATGATTGCAGGATTAGATTATGCAACCGGGGATGCAGTTATATTTATGGATGCAGACCTTCAAGATCCACCAGAGTTAATACCAGAAATGATTAAATATTGGGAAGAGGGTTATGATGATGTATATGCTCAAAGAAAGTCTAGAGCAGGAGAGAGTTTCTTAAAAAAATTTACATCAAAAATGTATTATAGAATTTTACAAATGCTAACAACAGTTCCAATACAAAAAGATACAGGTGATTTTAGATTATTAGATAGAAGATGTGTAAATGCACTTAAAAGGCTAAGAGAAACAGATAGAAATTCTAAATCAATGTTTAGTTGGATTGGATACAAGAAAAAGGCAATAATGTATGATAGAGATGCAAGGGTTGCAGGAAAAACAAAATGGAATTATAAAAAACTTGTAAATCTTGCAATAGATGGGATTACTTCATTTACTACATCACCACTTAGAATATCTACATATTTAGCTATACCTACATTTTTAGCATTAATTATATACTTTATATATGTAATAATAAAATGTTTAAGACTTAGCGTTGCAGTTCAAGCTTATCAAGCAATAATATTGCTAGTACTTTTCTTTTCAGGAGTACAGATACTTTTGTTTGGAATAATAGGAGAATATTTAGGCAGAATATTTAATGCTTCAAAAAATAGACCTCTTTATTTGGTAAATGAATATAATGGCAAAAGAGAAGAAAACGAATAAAATTTAGGGCAGTTTAACAATTGATAAATAAAACAATAAAATGTTAAATAAATAAAAAATAATAAAAGAGAGAAATTTTGAACTATGAAATTTAACAAGATCATAAAGTTAATAATAGCATTCCTTTCATTAATTGCACTATTGGTAGTTGTAGGAATAGGATTAGCTTATAATGTAACTATAAGAAATGCTATGAGTGAAAATATTACACTAAATAATAATAATATTATATTTATAATATCATTGTTATTAATTATTGCTATATTGTTTATTTTATTTAATAAACTTAGCGGGATAAAAATTAAATACAAAAGTAAGAAATTAATGCTTGATAAAAATATTAAAAGATTGATATTTCTAGTATTATTAGTATTGTTTGCAATTATACAAATAATTTGGATAAACGTAAGAGATGCAAATCCGAATTATGATCAATATTATGTGTATAATACTGCTGTGGAAATGTCACAAGGAGAGAGGGATAATCTAACTCAAAAAGAGTATTTGGAAATATATCCTCAGCAAATTTCTTTAGCTTCATTTTACGCCTTGATTTTAAAAATATTTAATACAACAAGTATAAAAGCTTTACAATATTTAAATGTAGTAGCAAATATATTTATTGTTTTAGGGTTATATTTAATAACTAATATTATTGCAAATAAAGAAAACACTAAAAATAGTATAGCGTTTTTTGTTATGGCAATAACATTTACACCATTAATATTTCTTTCGACATTTATATATGGAGATTTAATTAGCTTAGCTTTTGTAACATTTGCAATATATTTTGTTATAAAATATAATAAATTAGAAAAAATTAGATACTTGATTATATCTGCAATTTTTATGAGCTTATCGTATTTCTTTAGAATGAATATGTTAATATTTTTTATTGCAATTTGTATATATTTATTTTTAGAATTAATTAAATATGCATCAAAAGTCAGAAAGAAAACTAGTCTAAAGGAAAATAAAGAAATAATAAAAAATGATAAAATTAAAAATAATAAAATACAAATAGTATTTAAAGTATTGTTAATACTAATATATGCAATAATAAGTATTGTGCCTACTACAATCTTTAAATCATATATGCAGGAAAAATTAAAATTAGATAAAAACGGAAGTTTTCCTATTATTGGATTTATTGATTTGGGAATTAGTAATAGTACAAGAGGTCCTGGATGGTATGTTGATTCCTTTATTGATACATGGAAAATAGATGGACATGATACAGAACCTATGAAACGAAGAATACAAAATCAACTTACAAATTTTGCGGAAAATCCAAGTGAATGTTTTTGGTTTTATATTGTAAAAATAGCATCTATGTGGAATGAAAATACATTTGGTAGCATATGGTACAACTTATCTTTCAATTTTGGAAATATGTCGGTAAATGAAGGTCAAGCTACAGAAGAACAAGTTTCGAATTACAATAAAGTTGATAACTTTATATACAATAATTATAATTTATTTGTTATGTATGATAAAATAATTGTAATGTTTATATATGTTGCAGTGTTGCTATTCATATTAAGAAATAAAAATATATCTAATGAACAAATATTACCAATATTAATATTCCTAGGAGGATTTTTATTTCATATATTTTGGGAAGGAAAATCTAGGTATGTAATGCCATATGTGGTTATGCTAATACCTATTGCAAGTATAGGCATCAAAGAAAATATACAATGGATTGGAACTAAAGTAAATAAAACAAAAAATAAATTTAACAAAAAAACAAAGGATAAAATATAAAAATATATAAAGTAAACTTAATAGGAGGTAAGCCATGTGGGGAGATATTGCAATAGCATTTTTACTAGCGTTTATAACATCATTTGTTATGGTACCGTATACAATAAAGTTGGCAAAAAAAGTGGGAGCTATAGATTATCCATCTGATAGAAGAGTAAATAAAAGACCAATACCAAGAATAGGTGGAATAGCTGTAATAGCTGGATTTTTGGTATCAGCAATTTACTTAGTCATAACTATGGCAATTGAAGGTAATTTACAATTAGATGGACAAGATAATTATAGGATGAAACTTGTTGGACTTCTACTTGGTATAATAGTTTTAAGTATTTTTGCATATATAGATGATCTTAAAACTTTAAAACCTTGGCAAAAGCTAATTGGACAAGTATTGTCAGCTATAATTATTTATGCATTTGGTATAAGAATAGATACAATAAACGAAATTGCAATTCATCCAGTATTAAGTTTTATACTAACAATTGGTTGGATTGTAGGCATAACTAATGCAATAAATCTAATAGATGGATTAGATGGATTATCTTCTGGTGTATCTTTGATTTCTTGTATAAGCCTATTAATTATTTTTGCAACAAATGATTCACCTATTATATCTATAATATTAATAACTGCATTAGCAGGAGCAATTGGAGGATTTTTACCATTTAATTTAAATCCGGCAAAGACATTTATAGGAGATGTTGGAGCACAATTTTTGGGATTTAGTTTAGCAACAATATCTATACTTGGAGTAGCAAAAACAGTAACACTAGTCGTTTTAATAGCTCCAGTTTTAGTGTTAGCATTACCTATATTTGATACACTATTTGCTATAGTAAGAAGAATTGTAAAAGGTAAATCTTTAAAAGCTGTTTTTCAAGCAGATAAAGGACATTTGCATCATAGATTAATGAAAAGAGGATTTACACAAAAACAAGCTGTAACCATACTTTATGGTGCAAGTGCTACACTTGGGATGTTTGCAGTAATATTAATTGATGATGGCATATGGAAAGCATTATCATTTGCTCTAATGGTAATTGCCATTATAGCTATTGGGTATAAGGAGTTAGTTAATTTTAAAAATGAAGAAATCAAAAGTATAAAAGAAAAACATTCTAAAAATAAAGGCAAATGAACATATATTGAATAAAAAAATACTTTTTAAATTTTAGAAAGGATTTTTGCTATGGATGATGAAAACTTAATTAGTCCTAATGTTGTAGATGAAATGGAATCACAACAAGAAAATGTGCTTAGACCCAAAACTTTGAGTGAATATATAGGACAGACTAAAGTAAAAGAAAATATGAAAATATACATAGAAGCTGCTAAAAAAAGAGAAGAACCATTAGACCATGTGTTATTATATGGTCCACCAGGTCTTGGAAAAACTACATTAGCAAATATAATTTCACATGAAATGAATTCGAATTTAAAAATAACATCAGGTCCTGCAATAGAAAAGCCAGGAGATTTAGCAGCATTACTAACAAATTTATCCGAATTTGATGTACTTTTTATAGATGAAATACATAGATTGAATAAGAGTGTTGAAGAGATACTTTATCCTGCTTTAGAAGATTTTACACTTGACATAATTATAGGGAAAGGACCAAGTGCAAGGTCCATAAGATTAGACTTACCTAAGTTTACTTTAATTGGTGCAACAACAAGGGCGGGAGCTTTAACAACACCACTAAGAGATAGATTTGGTATTGTAGAAAGATTAGAATTATATAATGCGGACGAGCTTACTACAATAGTAAAAAGGTCTGCAAACATATTAGATATAGCAATAGAAAATAATGCAGCAGTAGAAATAGCAAAACGTTCAAGAGGAACACCGAGAATTGCAAATAGATTATTAAAAAGAGTAAGAGATTATGCATCAGTTTTAGGAAATGGAACTATAACACTTGATATAGCTAAAATTGCTTTAAATAAATTAGATATTGATGATATAGGTTTAGATTCAATAGATAGAAGGCTTTTAACTACTATGATAGAAAAGTACAAAGGAAAGCCTGTGGGGATAGAAACACTGGCAACAACATTAGGTGAAGAGGTTACAACAATTGAGGATGTATATGAACCATACCTAATACAAATAGGGTATATATCTAGAACTCCAAGAGGAAGAATTGCTTTGCCAGAAGCATATAAGCATTTAGGAATAAAATATGAAGAAGAATTAAATTAGAAGTAACAAATGAACTAAAGGGGAAAATTATGAAAATAGATGGAATAATATATATACTAAGTATTGTAATAATGCAAATACTATTTTTAATAAAAAGTAAAACAGAGAAGGAATTAAATATATTTACATCGATTGGCGTTAGTATTGTACTTATCATGTGCTTAAATGCATTTGAATGCTATGTATTATCATTTTTTGGAATACCTTGTAGTTTTACTTCAATTATTATCATAAACACTATATTTATATTTGCTTTAGCTATATTAATGATAATTGATAAAAAAAGAGGTAAAAAAGTTATACAGAAGTATAAATTAAATAAAATAGATATATTAGGAATAATAGTAATATTATTAGCAACTTTAATAGTATCAGTATTATATTTTGGAATTCCTTTTAATATTAGATATGATTCTTCTGATCCATCATGTCATTATTTAACATCATTAAAATTCATGGATGAAGAAAAATTGTTGTCTACATCAACAGATAAAGTTTATGGCAACTTTAGAGTTAGAAAATTTGCTTCATATGTAAATTCAGGGCTACTTATGAGATGCTTTAAAGGAAAAATAGATTATGCTGATAATTATATTATATTTATATGCTTTGGAATATTTATACTATTTTTGACAGGATATACATTATATTTTTTATTATGTCATTTTGCCAAAGATGATAAATCAAAAATATTAGCAATGATAGTCAGCACAATTTGCATATTAGGTTATCCACTAAACAGCTTACTTTTTGGATTCGAATACATGTCACTGTCATTAGTTATATTTATTGGGATTATAGAAAGTATGTATATGTTTGTAAAGCAAAATTTAAAGCAGTCATACTTTATTCTAATCTTATTTTTACTTAATTTTGGATTATTTTGTGCTTATTTTATGTTTGTTCCATTTGTATATCCAGCAGAATGGATTTACTTATGCATATACTCATACAAAAAAGATAAAAAGCTATTTACTAAAAATAATATATTAATATTAACAGTTACACTATTAATACCGTTTATATTAGGATATATATATCATTTGGCACCAGAAATTTATCAAATATTTATCAAAAAAAGTATAGCTAAAGAACATATATTGGATGTATCACAAAATATTATAAATAGTGGTTTTAATGCATATGGATATATTTATACTAATCTATATTCTAACTTTATATTATTACTACCACTCGCTATATATATAGTAGTAAAAAAGTTTAAGGAAAATAAATTTATCTCTTTGCTATTTTTATTTAATGTGCTATATATAGTTATATTATTAATTGGTCGATTTTCTGACAAAGTTTCTTATTATTATTTATCCAAAAATTATTTTACACTTTGGATAATAATGTTTATACTAAATTTTAGAGCTTTAATGTATATCTTTGAAAAACATAAATTAGCACCAATACTTATAGTAATTATTTACATAGGAATTTTAATTGAGTATTTGATTTTTGTACCAACTAAGATTATTAATGAATCAATTAGTACAAGAGAAAATATATTTACAGTTATGGATATTTTTGGCGCAAATAAAGATATTATTACAGAATATTCGGATATTGCTTTAACAAATGAAGAAATAGATTTTATAAAAAAGTCATTGAATCAAATTGAGGCAGATGATGATGTGGTATTACTTGCAAATTCTAGAGCACAAGCTTGGATGTATCCATTATCAAATCAATTTATAGAAAATGTGATGACTCAAAAAAGCAGTGGACAACCCAAAATAAATTTTGCCTATATATATTTAAAAGACTCTATTAAAAGGGCTAAATACTTAATTGTGCTTAAAAATCAACCGGAAAAAATGTATTTAGAAAACAATGAAATGGAAACATATATACACATTTACGAAAATAATGTTGGGATATTATTAGAAAGACCTTCTAATTAAAACTTATTTTCTTTATAATAAAAATGTATTTACATTTAGAAAGGAAAGTAATTTTTATGGAAAAAGTTTTATTAATTGATGGAAATAGTATAATGAACAGAGCATTTTATGGAATAATGGGAAATAAAATGCTAACTACAAAAGATGGGCATTATACAAATGCAATATATGGATTTTTGTCTATAATGTTTAAAAATATGGAAGAGGTTAAGCCTTCATATATGCTAATTGCGTTTGATTCAAAAACTGCAGCAAATACCAGAAAAAAGATGTATGAAGGATACAAAAAGCATAGACATGCCATGCCAGAAGAGCTTGCCGAACAAATGCCTGTTATAAAAGAAGTTTTAAATGCAATGAATATAAAAATTGTAGAAATGGCAGATTACGAAGGAGATGACATACTGGGAACATTTGCTAAAAAATTTGCAAGAGAAGATAAAGATGTGTATATACTTTCTGGGGATAGAGACATATTTCAATTAATAGAAGACCATATTACTGTAAGAATTCCTAGAACCAAAATGGGCAAAACAGAAACGGAAATTTATACAAAAGCAAAAGTAGAAGAAGAATATGGATTAGAACCAGTAGATTTAATTGAAGTAAAAGCCCTTATGGGAGACTCATCAGATGAAATTCCTGGAGTACCAAATGTTGGACCAAAAACAGGTACAAGTTTAATAAAACAATTTAAAACAATTGCTAATTTATACAAAGCATTAGAAGATGGAACAGTGGATTTAACATCAAAACTTAAAGATACATTAATAAAAAATCAAGATTTAGCAGAACTTTCAAAAGAACTAGGAACAATAAATACAAATGCTCCAATAAAAGAAGATTTAGAAGATGTAAAAATAGTGGAGTGGAACAGAGAAAAGGTCGTAGATATATTCAAAAGACTTAACTTTAATAGATTTATTGAAAGATTTGGACTGGATAAAGAAATAAAAGCAAAAAAAGAAGCTATAAAAATAGATGTAATAGAAAAAAATATTGATGAGTTAGTCAAAGAAGTTGACAAAACTTTGATTTTCTATTTTGAAACGACTTCATCAAATGATGAATCAAGAATTATAAAAAAGGACATATTTGGTATAGGTATATACGGAAAAAATGGAAATATAATATATACTAAATTAAATGGCAAAGAAGACGTTTTAAAGCTTAAAAGTTTAATGGAAAATGCTGATATTGGCAAAATAAGTTACAATATAAAAGAAGACTATGTTTTGCTTAAAGAATATGGAATAAATATGAAAGGTATAAAATATGATGCAGATGTTGCAGCATATATATTAAATCCTACAAACACAAAGCATAATATAAAAGACATAGCTTCACAATATTTGGACATAGTTTTAGATGA
Source organism: uncultured Clostridia bacterium (assembly GCA_944392415.1). Lineage (GTDB taxonomy): Bacteria > Bacillota > Clostridia > TANB77 > CAG-508 > CAG-793. The sequence goes on from CALXWN010000029.1 coordinate 8,676, forward strand.
TTTAATACCTAAAAAAGAAGATATGCAACTTAATATGTTTGAACAAGTAAAAGATATATCAAATAAAGAAGAAGTTGGAGCATATGTATATGCCTTAAACAGTCTATATGCTATTACAATGCAAAAAATGAAAGAAGACGGAAGTATAAAACTATTTGAAGAAATAGAAATGCCATTAGTTAGAGTCCTTGGTGACATGCAATTTAATGGAATGTTTGTAGAAAAGCTTGAAATTGAAAAAATTGGGAAAGAACTAAAAGAAAGATTAGAAAAAGTAAAAAAAGAAATTTATGAATATGCAGGAGAAGAATTTAATATAAATTCAACACAACAACTAGGAAAAATACTATTTGAAAAATTGAAACTTACTGAACCAAAGAAAAATAAAAAGGGATATAGTACAGCTGTTGAAACATTGGAAGGTATAAAAAATGAACATCCAATAGTAGAAAAAGTATTAGAGTATAGAGGATTAATAAAGCTAAGCTCAACATATGTAGATGGACTAATTATATTTATAAATCCAAAAGACAGCAGAATACATGCGGTATTTAATCAAACAATAACAGCTACTGGAAGAATAAGCTGTACAGATCCAAACCTTCAAAACTTACCTAGCCATGAAGGTGAAGGAAAGAATATAAAAAAATCTTTTAAGGCAAAAGAAGGTTATGTATATATTGATGCAGATTATTCACAAATTGAATTAAGAGTTTTGGCACATATTTCAAAAGATGAAGCAATGATAAAAGCATTTAATAATGATGGAGACATACACAGAGAGGTAGCATCGAAGGTATTTGGAGTGCCAATTACAAAAGTAACAAAAGAACAAAGGTCTAATGCAAAAGCTGTAAATTTTGGTATAATATATGGCATAACTGCATTTGGCTTGTCACAACAATTAAAAATAGGAAGAAAAGAGGCTCAAAATTATATAGATAATTATTTGAAAAAATATAGTGGTATAAAAATCTTTATGGAGGAAATAGTAAAAAAAGCATCAGAAGAAGGATTTGTTGAAACTTTGTTTGGAAGAAGAAGATATGTGCCAGAATTGAAATCAAACAATTATGTGGTTAGACAGTTTGGAACTAGGGTGGCAATGAACACACCAATACAAGGTACAGCAGCAGATATAATGAAAATAGCAATGAATAAAGTGTTTGACGGAATAAAAGACCTAGATGCAAAAGTAGTATTGCAAGTTCATGATGAGCTTATTTTAGAAGTAAAAGAAGAACAAAAAGAACAAGCAAAAGAAATTTTAAAATCAAGTATGGAAAATGCAACTAAATTAGATGTGCCTCTTAAAGTAGAACTATCTGAAGGAAAGACTTGGTTTGAATTGAAATAGATATGTGGACTTACTGAAATATTATATATATAATCCAAGTAATATAAAGAAATTAATCAAATTTAGAAGGAATTTGTTTATATTTGTATAATAATAAAAGAGTAACATAAACTAAGGGAGAGTTGGGAAGTGCGAAAAATAATATTAATACTTATTACAATTATATTTGTTTTATTAGTAATATTATTAAACTTCAAAAATATACAAAAACTAATTTATAGACAAGACTATTCAGAATATGTAGAAAAATATGCAAAAGAATATAATGTAGACCCATTACTAATATATTCAATCATAAAAGCAGAAAGTAATTTTGATGATGAAGCGGTATCAGGTAAAGGTGCCACAGGACTTATGCAATTAATGGATAATACAGCAAAAGAAATAGCAACAAATGAATCATTAGAATATGTATCAAATGAAAGTTTATTTGATCCAGAAACAAATATAAAACTAGGGGTTAAATATTTTGCAGATTTAATAGCAATATTTAAAAATGAAGCTGTAGCCCTTGCTGCTTATAATGCCGGTATGGGAACAGTACAAGGATGGATTGATAAAGGTACTATAAAAGCAGACGGTAGTGATATAGAAAATATACCTTATAATGAAACTAATATGTATGTTAGGAAAATTTTGAATGATTATGGTATCTATTGCAGTTTATATAACTAAATTAAATACGAGGAGGTAAAATATGTCAATTTTAGTTACAGGAGGAGCTGGTTACATTGGCTCACACACAGTAGTTGAATTATTAAATGAAGGAGAAA
>CALXWN010000030.1:0-10696 GCA_944392415.1 uncultured Clostridia bacterium
CCAGTAGGAGCTATTGAAGGCGAAGGAAGAGAAAAGAGAGTTATAAATCAAGATAAATGTATTAAGTGTGGAACTTGTATTAAAGCGTGTCCGTTCCACGCCATTGGGTAAAATCAATGAAAAGCATCGAACTGCGTCGTTAAATTCCAAAATAAAATCCTCAACGTGCAGAAAAGCACGCCTCCGGTTTTATTTTGAAATTTGCCTAGCATTTCTCGCTTTTGATTGATTTTAGAGAGAATTAAAAATTGGAGGAAAAATTAAATGGTAAACCTAAAAATAGATGATAAAAAAGTATGTGTACCAGAAGGAACAACAATACTAGAAGCAGCAAGGCAAGCTGGAATAGATATACCTACACTATGCTTTTTAAAAGACATAAATGAGGTCGGAGATTGCAGAATGTGTATCGTAGAAGTTGAAGGAAGAAGAGGCTTTGCAACTTCATGTATTCAAACAGTTGAAGAAGGTATGGTAGTTCACACGCATACACAAAATGTACTAGAAGCAAGACACGTTATATTAGATTTAATAATTTCAAACCATGCAAAAGATTGTTTAACTTGCACACGTTCAGGAAATTGTGAATTGCAAGATTTAGCAATAAAGTTCAATGTACTAGACAATGAATTTACAGGAGAAAAGTCAGTACATAAAATAGATGATAAATCTCCATCAATAGTAAGAGATTTCAATAAATGTATCTTATGTAGAAGATGTGTTGCAACTTGTAAAAATGTTCAAAAAATTGGAGCTATTGATTGCATAAATAGAGGTTTTGATTCATGTATTTCAACTACTTATGACCATAGTTTAAATGATGTAGATTGTACATTTTGCGGTCAATGTATTGAATCTTGCCCAACAGGAGCACTTCATGAAAAAGAAAATATAAATGATGTATGGGCTAAGTTAAAAGACCCAGATACTTATGTTGTTGTACAAACAGCTCCATCAATCAGAGTTGCACTTGGCGAAGAATTTGGAATGGAAATTGGAACAAATGTTACTGGAAAAATGATTTCAGCATTAAAGAGCCTAGGATTTGATAAAGTATTTGATACAAATACAGGTGCAGATTTTACAATAATGGAAGAAGCAACAGAGCTTGTAAAAAGATTAAGAAATAATGATAACTTACCTATGACAACATCTTGTTGCCCAGCTTGGGTAAAATATACAGAAATGTTTTATCCAGAAAATATTCCTCATTTGTCTAGCTGTAAATCACCTCATCAAATGTTAGGAGCTGTTATAAAATCATATTTTGCAGAGAAAAATCATATAGACCCTAGCAAAATATATGTTGTATCTGTAATGCCATGTATTGCTAAGAAATATGAAAGACAACGTGAAGAAATGAAGGTAAATGGACTATATGATGTAGATGCAGTAATTACAACTAGAGAACTTGCAAGAATGATAAAACAAGCTAATATAGATTTTAAAATGCTTGAAGACGATGTATTCGATAACCCAATGGGAGAAGCAACAGGTGCAGGAGCAATATTTGGAACAACAGGAGGAGTTATGGAAGCAGCCTTGAGAGCAGCTTATGAACTTATGACAGGTGAAGAACTTAAAAAAGTAGAATTTGAACAAGTTAGAGGAGAAAAAGGAATTAAAAAGGCAACAGTTCAAATCGGAGATAAAGAGGTTAGAGTTGCAGTTGCACATGGACTTGGAAATGCTAAAAAAATAATGGAAGAAATTAAGAGTGGAAAAGCAGATTTCCAATTTGCAGAAATAATGGCTTGCCCAGGAGGATGTATAATGGGTGGAGGTCAACCAATAAAGAACTCAAAAATAAGAGCATCTGTTGATGTAAGGAGCAAAAGGGCAGCAGCTATGTATAGCATAGATGAAAGAAGTACTATAAGAAAATCTCAAGACAATCCAATTCTAAAAGCTATATATAAAGAATATATTGGTCAACCGGGCCAGCACAGAGCACACGAACTTTTACATACACATTATGAGAAAAAAGAAAAATATAATATTTTTTAGCTTGACAAAAGCTCAGCTTTTATTGTATAATATATATCTGTAAACCGCCTAAGTCGGGTACCTAAATTCTGGAAACAAGCCAGATACCTTGTATTTATGCTTAGCGAGTATAAGAACGGAGGAGGTGCGCAAAAGCCCTATGTACGCAATAATAGAAAGTTGTGGAAAACAATACAAAGTATCAGAAGGAGATGTAGTTTACTTTGAAAAGTTAGATGCAGAAGAAGGAAAAAAGGTTACATTTGATAATGTAGTACTTATGTCTGATGATAAAAATGTAAAAGTAGGAACTCCATATGTTAAAGGTTGTAAAGTTGAAGGAACTGTAGTAGCTCATGGTAAAGGAAAGAAAATAATCGTTTACAAATATAAAGCTAAGAAAAACTACAGAAGAACACAAGGACACAGACAACCATATACTAAGGTTGAAATAAAATCAATCAAAGTTGCTGAATAATTTTAAACTCTAAATGGCAAATCAAACTTAGCTATTTAAAATTAAAAATTGGATTTTAAAGGTAGGTGAAAATACATGGCACATCATAAAGGTCAAGGTAGTACCGATAACGGAAGAGACAGTGAGTCAAAAAGACTTGGTATAAAGAGAGCTGACGGTCAATTAGTAAATGCAGGAAACATTTTATTCAGACAAAGAGGAACAAAAATGCATCCAGGTACTAATGTTGGAATTGGAAGCGATGATACTTTATATGCAAAAATTACCGGTATAATGAAAGTTGAAAGACTTGGAAAAGATAAAAAGAAAATAAGTGTTTATCCAGAAGCACAAATAAAGGCTACTAAAGTAGAAAATGTAGCAAAGCCAGCTAAAAAAGTAACTGCTTCAAAAGCTAGGAAAGAAGCAAAGGCTTAAATATATTTGACTTATAAAAGTACAAAGTTATAAATTAAAAAGAGGCATTAAATTGCAAAATACTGCTAAAAAGCTGAAATTGCAATATGTCTCTTTTTTATGTTTAAAATTCTAAAAAGTATTATCTAATTAATTAAAACTAATTTATTAAAAATCAGTAAAAATGTAATGAATATGTAATATAAATTTTATTGAAAATAGAATTACATTATTATATAATAAAAATAATAGAAAGTGAACGAATGAAGGTAAGTATGAATAAATTAGTTTTAGAAAAATTAAAAGACGAAAAAGAAGAATATGATAAACAAATAAGAAACTTAGATTATAAAATAGTGGAAACTTCTGTTGAAATACAGACTAAAATTAATATGCAAAAAAATACAGAGAATAATGACACTACAAAAATTGATTATTTAAATAATGATCTTGAGAAATATAGAGATGAAGAATCAAAGTTAACTAATGAATTTTTTAATAAAATATCTAGCATAAAAACAAGTTTAAGAGAAATATTAGATAAAAAATTAGAAGAAAATCCAAAAGAAAAAAGCATATATTTATTGTCTATATGTACATTAAATAGAATAAATGATGTATATTTTGACCCTGAAGAACTAATAAATTTGTCATACATAATAGTTGATGGTGGATCAGATGAAAAAGATGAAGTGGCAAAAGTGCAAATCAATGATAATAGACCTGTGCCTGCATCTGTTACAGTAGAAAAGCCATTTGAAGTTGAACAAAGGGTAAAACAACCTATACAACGATTTGATATAGAAGAACAAAGAGTTGTAGATTTTGACAATCTAATAAATCATTTAACTAAAATTTCTAGAGATTATAGGACTGACATAGAAAAAGCATTAAGTAGATTTATTATCAATTATAATATTGTGAAAAATACACAATATTTAAAAAATGATTTTGATAATATAACAAATAACTATTTAAGCATATTTAAATCAATTATTGAAAAATTCAAAAAGGATGAAAGTATAGACTTATTACAAAATAGAATAAAAGAACAACAAAATATAACCCAAAACCTTCAAGAACAAATAAAGCTAAATGATGTACAGTTAAAGGAAATGCAAAGAAAAATGCAAGAATTGGCTAAAGTTTATTTTGCGGGAACATATGCAAAGAAAATATTAGAACATGTTGCAGAATTACAAGGTGAACAAGAAGTTAAAGCTAAAAATCAAATACCTAGAAATGAAAATAATGAGATAGAAGGAGTTTTTCAAAAAATAAAAAATAACACTTATAACAAAAGAATGAGTCATATTATAGAAGTAAGTAAGTGGACAAAAAATATTGAAGAAAAAATAGCTATCTTTCACTTAGAAGAATCTGACTTCCAATTTATAATATATATAATAAGACAAACAGAAAATGTTTGCAATGCTAATTTTGAACAAGTAGCTAATATAATTATTGCATTATGTGATATAAATATACAATTAGAAGTTGTAGAAAAAAATGAAAAAGAAACTAATCTAAAATTTCAAAGTGAAACAAATCTTACGCAAGTGATTAGGGAAGGTATAGATGTTATTAAGAAAAAATATTCTAAAATGCCTTTTATAGGAAGAAAAGTTAATTCAATATTAAGTGCAAAATTGTTAAATTAAAAGTAGTCCTTTTCAAAGAACTACTTTTAATTTACACATTTTTATACAAATTTCCGTAAGTGTAATCTTTTGACGAAAATGTTTTTCCTTCTTTAACAGTTTTTATAGCTTCGTTAATTTCATTAATATTTTCATCCAAAATACTGATTCTCACTGAACTTGGTCTTATATTTTCATATGGAATTGAAGTAATTTTACTATTATAAATTGTAGTTACAGTTTGTATATTATCTGGAACTACTCTAAATTTATATCCAAGTCTATCTTTAATATAATATTTTGAGGCAGTTTTACATCTCATTTGACATTTGGGATAACATTTATTCGAACTACCGAGTAAACAATATCCCATATTCATTACAGGAAGATTGCCATATACCATAAGCTCAGTAGGGATAGGAGATGTAGAACATAAATTCCTTAAAGATGACTCATCTAATTCTGGTGATAGAGTTACCATATTAATTTTTAATTTTGCTAGTTCGTTTATAGTATGATTATTAAATACATTTAATGTGTAATTTCCTATAAAGTCATATTTACCAATATATTTGTTCAATGAACAAATATTTGATAAATTTGATATAACTATGCCCTTTATATTAAATTCGTTAATGTAATTATCTAAACTATTATATATAATGTTTCGATAATTGTCTTTTATAATAGTAGGCATATAAACATATAGCTTAGATTTATTAGATAAATTTTTGATTGTTTCTGTTAAATCTTTTTTATTAAAAAATTTTAAAGGTATGTATATTTTATCTACATCTAATAAATTGGTGTAATTATATTTTGGATTTAAGTCATTTAATAATAAGCTTACACTAGGCACTTTTTTTACATTTGTATTCTCAAATTCAATATTGGGAATATGAGAAGAAGTTATAGCTTTTTCTTTTTTATAAATTTTGTTATTTAGGTTAGATCGATTTTGACTATTAGGCAAAATTCTTTCGAATTTTTCTATTGCTAAATTTTCTAATTCTTGCAAGCAATCTCTTCTTAAAGCATTTATTGCTGAAATCTTGGGTAAATATGTATTGTCATCCAAATTTATTTCTATTTTTGTAAATTCAAAAGGAGTGTCAGTTGTTTTAGAAAGTTGCTCTATCACTCTTTCTTGAGATATAGGATTAGTAATTGCATCAATAGGCATTATATCAATAGATTTAGTAACTTCCATAGATGAGTATAGTTTATCATCTAAAGACTTTACTTTTAAAGAAACAGGTTGATTCTTTTTTATTGTAATAACACAAGATAGAGGGGTTTTTTTGTTTTCAGATTTATAGTGCTCAGTAACTAATTTTGTTACAGATTTGCTACTTAGCTTATATATTTTATCTCCTAAAGAAATATTACCTTTCATTCTACCAATAGTTATTAAATCACCTATATTAGCTTTTTCAATATTTTGCTTATTTTTCATAAGCTCTGCTACAGTATATTTGTGAGTTTCTTTTTCTAATGAAATACTATCTCCAATACTTAAAGTTTCATTAGTTTTAAATGTTATTAATCCTTTATTTTTATTAAAAGATGATACATTGCCAATATACAAACCCATATTATTAGGCTTTTCTTTGTATACATAATTCAAATTTTCTTCGTCACTTAAATTACCTGTAGAAAAACCACCTCTATTAAAAACTTGCATTAATTTTTTTATATCTTCATTGTCAATTTTGTATTCACTATCACTCAATGCTAAATCTATATATTTTCTATAAATACTAGTTACTACTGCCACATACTCAGGAGTCTTCATTCTGCCTTCAATTTTAAAGCAAGAAACACCAGCTTTAATTAAATCAGGTATATATTGCAAAGAGCATAAGTCCCTTGGACTCAATAAATAGCCTTTATCTAATAAATTACTATTTTCGTCAATAAGCTCATAAGGAAGTCTACAAGGTTGAGCACATCGACCTCTATTGCCAGACCTAGCACCAATCGTGCTTGAAAGCAAACATTGACCAGAATATGACATACAAAGTGCACCATGAGCAAATACTTCAATTTCAACATTTGAGTTATTACAAATATATTCAATTTCTGACAAATTTAGTTCTCTTGAAAGAACTACTCTTTTAAATCCAAGTTTCTCAAGCTCAAGAACACCTTGTAAATTGTGTATGGTCATTTGTGTACTGCCATGTACGTCCATACCAGGCATATTATCAATTATATATTTAGCCAATCCTAAATCTTGAACAATAATAGCGTCTGCGCCTAAAGTATAAACATATTTTGCAAGACTTACTGCATCGTCAAACTCATTATCTTTAATTAAAGTATTAAGTGCAAAGTTAATCTTTACATTTCTTAATTTAGCATACCTAATAGCTTTTTTTAAACCTTCTTTGTCAAAATTTGAAGCGGAAGCTCTAGCATTAAATGCGCTTCCTCCTAAATAAACACTGTCTGCGCCATTTTGCACTGCAGCCTGTAAACATTCAAAATCTCCTACTGGTGATAAAAGTTCTACCATTTTATGAAGTTCCTTTATAATATATATTTAGGTTTTTATGGAACCTATAAACCTTGTAAAATTTTTTGGTTAATTTAAAAATCTGCCACAAATATTGTAACATAAATTTAATAAAAAGCATACTATATAATAGAAAAAAGATTAAGTGAATATATCTTGTGCAAAATTTAAACCTGATTACATAGAAGATATTGTTCGCTTGGAAAGTGAGGATTATATGAATGATGGACTAAATAATTGTTGCTGTAACAATAACGGACTTTTTAGATGCGGAGGAAGTAATTCAGAAATATTACTATTCTTGGTAGTATTTCTATTATTATTTACAAACTTTGGATGCTGTGGGTGTGGAAATTAGTTCCACACTTTTTCCATCCCCAACTGAAAAAATTAAAACTATTTTTGCAAATCATTTGACAAATGATTTTAGTTATAAGATAATATAGCTAGACAAAAACTAAAGAGCAAAAAAATCGTTTTGCGAGATTTATTTTTTATTCAACGTGTTAATGGCATACCTCAAAAAACGAAAAAATTACCAAGGAGGAAAATAAAATGGCTTTTGTATTTAATAAAATCACAGTAAGGCCTCAATTACCAAAAAGAATAGCAAAATTATATGATATTTCATACAATTTATGGTGGTCATGGAACACAGAATTTTTGAAATTATTTAAAATATTAGATATAGATTTATGGGAAAAGGTAGGCAAAAATCCTGTCAAATTCCTAAGAATGGTATCACAAGAAAAACTAGAAGAAGCTACAAAAAATGCAGAATTCTTAAAAGAATATGACAAAGTTGTTAAAGATTTTGATGATTATATGGGAAGCAAGGATACTTGGTTTAAAAAGAAATTTCCAAACAACTCAAATGATTTAATAGCTTATTTTTCTGCTGAATATGGATTAGATGAAACAATTCCAATTTATTCAGGAGGACTTGGCATTCTTTCAGGTGATCATATGAAGTCCAGTAGTGATATGGGAATTCCATTAGTAGGAGTAGGCTTGCTATACAAAAGTGGATATTTCCACCAAAAGATAAATGGATATGGACAACAAGAAACAGAATACCATGCAATAGATATTTCGCTTTTACCTTTAACATCAGTAAAAGACCATGAAGGAAAAGATTTATTAATTTATATAAAATTTCCTAAGAAAAAAATATATTTAAAAGCTTGGCAAATGAAAGTTGGACGTAATACTTTGTATTTGCTAGACTCAGACATAGATGAAAACATACCGGAATACAGAACTGTTACTTCAACTCTATATGGTGGAGACCAAGAAATGAGAATAATGCAAGAAATAGTTCTAGGAATGGGTGGAGTAAATCTTTTATACACTTTAGGGTTAAAACCTACTGTGTACCATATGAACGAAGGACATTCATCATTTTTAACAATTGAACTTATTAAAAATATGATGAAATACAAAGAAGTTTCATTTGATATAGCAAAAGATATAGTATCTTCAATGACAGTATTTACAACACATACACCAGTACCAGCAGGAAATGATATATTCCCACTTAACTTAGTAGAAAAATATTTTGATAAATATTGGGAAAGACTAGGTCTATCAAAGGAAGAATTCTTTAGATTAGGAATGGAACCAAACGCAGATATTAACCAATCAGGCTTTGATATGGGAATACTAGCACTTAAAATTGCTGGAAAGAAAAATGGCGTTAGTAAATTACACGGAGCTGTATCAAGAGAATTATTCTCTAAAGTATGGCCAGATATTCCATCAAATGAATCTCCAATTGAATATGTAACAAATGGTGTACATACTTGTTCATGGCTTGCACCAACTATAAAAGATCTATACAATAAGTATTTAGAGCCATATTGGCAGGATAATATTCAAGACGATAATGTTTGGAAAAATATTGAGAAAATTCCAGATGAAGAATTATGGAAGGTTCACCAATCAAGAAAAGAAAAATTATTAAAAATAGTTAAAAATTCCACAATAGAAAGACTTAGAAGATATAACTACTCTTATGAAGACATAGAGCAAATGGTGGGAAAACTTGATCCTAACATCCTTACAATAGGATTTGCAAGAAGATTTGCAACATACAAAAGAGCAACATTAATATTTAGAGATTTAGAAAGAATAACTCAAATATTTAATGAAAAAAATATGCCAGTCCAAATTATATTTGCTGGTAAAGCACATCCAAGCGACAAGGAAGGACAAGACCTAATTAAGTTTATACATGACATTTCTTTAAAGCCTCAATTTAAAGGTAAGGTATTTATATTAGAAAACTACAATATAGGTATGTCAAGATATTTAATTTCTGGTGTTGATGTATGGCTTAATAATCCAAGAAGACCTTTAGAGGCATCTGGAACTAGTGGACAAAAAGCTGCAATAAACGGTGTTATAAACTTTAGCGTACTTGATGGCTGGTGGGCTGAAGGATATAACCAAAAAAATGGTTGGACAATTGGCACAAATGCAAAATATCAAAGCTATGAAGCACAAGATGATGCAGACAGCAGAAGTATGTATGATACATTAGAAAATAAAATCATCCCAATGTATTATGATAAAAATGAAAAAGGTTATTCAGATACATGGCTTAGAATAATGAAAAATACAATAGAGTCAAATGCTGGAAAATTTAGCACATCTAGAATGCTTGATGACTATACAACAAAACTTTATATGCCATTATGTGACTTGCACAACAAATATTATACAGATTTATCAAAAGTTACAAGATACAATGAATGGAAAGAAAAATTGTATGCAAATTGGAATGACATCAAAATAAGACAAGATAAAAACAATTATGATGACATAACTGTTGATGCCGGAAACAAAATAGAAGTAAATTGCTATGTTAAATTACCAAATGAGCTTATAAAAATAGATAATATTGAAGCACAAGTTTATTATGGAAAAATAACTGAAGAAGGTGTGGTAGATGACATAAGCATTATGCCAATGAAATTGGTAGAAGAAGATGAAGTAAATCTAGAATACAAGTTTACAGCTAAAATAGAGCTAAAATCAGGTGGAGATTACGGATATACATTTAGAGTTATTCCAAAAAATAAAATGATATTAAATCCAATGAACTTAAACTTAATAAAATGGATAACAGAGTAAAAGAGGCTAACTGTAAAGGGTTAATTCTAATAAATAAAAACGATGACGAAATTTAACACGAATCTTGACAAATCTTTGCAAAAGTAATACAATAATATTGCATTGAAAGAGAAAAAATGTAAAAGTTGTTTATAGAGAGTAAGTGATGGTGGAATACTTATAACAAATATACATGGGGAGCTCTGGAGCTAATTTAATAAGAATTAAGGTGGACTTTTAAGTCAATTAGGGTGGAACCGCGTAAGCATATTAGCTTTCGTCCCTAACTATTATGTAGTTAGGTGCGAAAGCTATTTTTGTACCTAACAAGAAAGGGAGGAATTTTTATGGTTAAAGACATGGAAACAATAGTTAACCTTTGCAAATCGAGAGGATATATATATCCTGGTTCAGAAATTTATGGAGGTTTAGCAAATACTTGGGATTATGGTCCTTTAGGCGTTGAGCTTAAGAATAATGTTAAAGCACTTTGGAGAAAAAAGTTTATACAAGAAAAGAAAGATATAGTAGGATTAGATGCAGCTATTCTTATGAATCCTGAAA
>CALXWN010000031.1:0-10104 GCA_944392415.1 uncultured Clostridia bacterium
TAATATAAGTATAACATATATTATTTATACTTTCAACAATTTGTTATCATTATATACATATTATTAAACCTCTTTATAAATTTATTAATTATTAAGAAAGCAACACCCACAACAGCGGGTGTTGCCTAGTTTACCTATCAAGCAAGAAGATTTTCAAAAAATATTTTATCACCAATGTCTAATTTTCATGTACTCCATAATCTCATCTTGTACTTCTTTACTTGGATAAACACTACTTACAAGTCTAACCCTGCAATCATTTTGTGGTTCTTCCTCATAAAGGGCGTCTAAGCCTAGGCTTTTATCAACAACTCTTTCCAACCTGTCTCCAATCTTTTCCAGAGTTTTTCCGATTGCTCCCATATGTAGCCTCCTATTCTTTGCAATGCTTGATAGATAAGACTCATAAAATTATTTTAGAGTATATATGAAACTTAGGTAATCTTACCTTAGAATTATATTAACATTGCTATTTATTTTTGTCAACATACTTGAGAGTAGATAAGATAATTACTCATTATAATCATACTTCTTAATTTCACAATTTTTCAATCCACGATGTAAAAAATGACCATCTTTCATTCCATCAAAATAACAACTAAATGCTTTAGAAACGCCACTATGTGCAACAACTAATACACTACTAAAATTTTCGCTTTTTAGTTCATTAAGAAAACTAAATACCCTATCAAAGAAAGATTTTATATTCTCTGATGAGCCATATTGAATAGTAGTGTTATAATTCCAATATTCATCTCTATTAGTAACGTCTAAAGATTTACCACTTAAATCTCCCGGTTCTCTTTCTTTTATTCTGTCATCAATTATTATCTCTCTGTTTTTCACATTTATTATTTGTGCTGTATGTTTTGCTCTAATCAAAGGTGAAGAAATAATAATATCAAAGTCAATATTCTTAATTTTATTTCTTAATTCGTTTGCCTGAAATATTCCTTGAGCATTTAAATCTTCATCTTTATTATTATATTGCCTTAAAGCATTATGTGGTACTTCCCCATGTCTTACAATATATACAATCATCTTTTATTCTCCTACAAATTATCCTTTATTTCTGGAAACAAATCATAAACATTAAAACCTAATTTACTGTCAAAATATTCTTTTAACTTATAGGTTTCTTTTAATAGTAACCATTAACACTGTGATTTTTAGGACCATTTATCTTTTTACCTATATCATGAATATAACCTAAAGTTTTAGCAAAATCTACATTAAGTTTCAAACTTTCAGCTATTTTTCCTGCTGTGTTTCCTACACAAATAGAATGGTTTATCCAATGGTCATTTTCTACTTCTTTTCTTATTTCTTCAAGCATATTTAAAGCATCATTGCTTGTAAGTTTCATATAGGCCTCCAAAATTATTCTTCTTAATTTTAAAAAATATTTCATTATATTATCAAATCAAATTTTCTAAATATTCAATCATAAATAAAGGAATATTTAATACTTTACCATCTTTACTTAAATTATTCATTGAAAATCTAATAGCAAGTTCATTATTATATTTTTCATTGTATCTAGTTAAACTAACATTATTAGTAGATTTATTTGACTTTACTTCTATTGGAATAATTTTATTTTCATGCTGTATAATAAAATCTATTTCATGCCTGTCAAAAGTATAATAATTAGGAATACCATCAGTAATTTTGCATAGCATATTTAAAACAAAATTCTCAGTATAAGAGCCCTTAAACTCTTCAAATAACTTATTCCCATCTAAAACAATTCGGCTATTTAGATTTGACATTTTTCTTAATAGTCCAACATCATTCATATAAATTTTAAAACAACTTAAATCATTATATCCTTTTAAAGGAAAATCTGGTTTAGTTACATTATATATTTTATATATCAGATTTGCATCATTTAGCCAATTTAAAGCTCCTTCATATTCTCTTGCTCGTGCACCTTCTTTTATTGTTTGATATAAAAACTTTTTATTTTCTTTAGCTAATTGTGATGGAATACTATTCCATATTAAAGAAATTTTATTGGCTTCCGTATTTTGAACATGTTTTGAAAAGTCATTTTCATAAGCCTTTAAAATGTTTTCTTGAATATTATTTACCAAATCAATATCTTTTTCATTTACCCAAGCGCTTACAGCTTCAGGCATTCCACCAATAATAAAATATGTTTTTAACTTTTCTTCAAGTATATTGAAAAATATATCAGGTATAGTTTCAATTTTATTAACGGATTTCATATAATCTACTAAGTTTTCAAGTCCATCAGCAATTAAAAATTCGCTAAAAGTCATAGGATACATATCTAAGAATTCTATTTTCCCAACAGGAAAAGAAGTATGTGATAATCTTATTCCTAATAAACTACCTGCACATGCTATATTATAGTCATTTGCTTCTTCATTAAAATATTTTAAACTATTTAATGCATTAGGACATTCTTGGATTTCATCAAATATAATCAATGTCTTTTCTGGTAATATTGCTCTACCATGTACAAATGATAATTGTTCTAGAATTCTTTTAGGGTCTTTGGTCTTTTCAAATAGATTGTATAAATCTTCATCATGGTCAAAGTTAAAATAGGCAACGTCTTCGTAATTGTCATTTCCAAATTCCCTTAAAATATATGTTTTACCAATTTGTCTAGCACCTTTTAATATTAAAGGTTTTCTATATCGACTATTTTTCCATTTTATTAATTCTTGTGAAATAAATCTCTGCAAATTTATCATCTCCATTCTTATAATATAATGTTACTTATATTATATCATCAAATCACACTTTTGCAAGCATTTGATCATAAATTATCACGCTTTTGCAAGCATTTTCGAATATTTTATCACAGTTTCGCAAGTTTATTTATTTTACTATATATATCGTACCAACTATAACATCTAATAATATTAGAATTTTCACAATCTTTATTATATCCCGCATGAAAACAAATTACTGGTATTATTTTGGATATTTTATTTATATTATCTACTTTATCTTCAATCATTAAATCTATATTATTTTGTTTACAAATATCTAGCTTATCTTCTGGACTAAATATTATTTTATCATAATTTATATGATTATTTTTTAGCCAGTTTAAAACTATTTGATGATTTTCTTCAATGCTCATTACATCTGCTGAATGAGATAAGAAACTTCCTCTTGCTGTTATTATATAAATTTGGTGCCTATCTTGTTTTAATTTATCAATAACTTCATTTGCAAATTTTCTTGCTTCCACATTTAAAGAATATTCTTTAAAATATTCTCTCCAAAACTCTTTATCTAATTTATCATCAACATTAAAGATTTGGTTTGTATCATATCCTTCAAAATCCACTATTTCTTTTTGATATCTTTCATAATAAAATTTACTACCATAATCTAATTGCCAACGCTCAACATCTGTTAAAACGCCATCTATATCGATTCCAATTTTCATAATTAGTTTCTCCCTATTGAATTATTTATTTTTATAAATGTAAAAAATAGAATACGGTAAATTATTCTTGGTATAATAGCAATAGCACAATAAAATATTAACCAATATGCTTGGAACTCCCTTTTATTAAACTATCATTTCTACCCCGTCTTCTTTTATGATTACATCTTTTAAACACTTTTTCTTTAATTCTTCTCTTGTATCATCTCTTAAATGAGTAGCTATAATTTTATTTTTATATGTTTTCCTTATTGTTTCTATGTTATCTATTCCCATGTGATATTTAGTTCCTTCAATCAGGGATATATCTGTAATTACAATTTCGCTATTTTTAAATATGTTTAATACCTCATCACATAAACAACTATCTCCTGTAATTCCTATTTTATTATTTATTATATATCCATAGCTTTCTATATTGTAATGATTTACTTTTTGAACCATTATATCATAATCATTAAATATTTCTATTGATTTTGTTTCAGGTAATATTTCCATGAACTTTATTTTTTCTTCAAAAAACTTATCAAAAAAATCTTGATAGTATATATGACATAACCCTATTAAGTTTTCTTTTAATCCTTTTGGTCCTACAATATATATTGGTTTTAAGTTTTCCTCTACTTCTAAATTCAGTATTAGTGCTGGTAAATCTGCATAATGGTCTGCATGAAGATGTGTTATAATTATCATTTTTAATTTTAATAAATCATAATTTACTTTTCTTAGTTCTTTTAGTACACCATTTCCTACATCGACTAATATTTTGTCATCTATTAATTCACTTGCACAATTATATTTTGAATATATTGCTCCTGTTCCTAATAATCTTACTTTCATTTTTTGCTCCTAAATTTCGTTGTATTTTTCATTTATTTCTTTACTATCATAAATATCGTCATGAACCCTATATGGAATATTTCTTTTAGTAAAATATGCAAATGTTATTCATTTTCTTCTGCATTTTTAAAATTTAGATTTGATTTAATATTCCTTCTACAACTTTCTTTACAGTTTCTCCTGTTACTTGATAAGCATTTATGCCATTTCTAATTGCTCCATCTACATTTTCTTTATTATCATCGAAAAAATAAATATTTTCTGGCTTCGTATTCAATTTGTTAATTACATATTGGTAAATATCATCATTAGGTTTAAGCATACCTAACTTAAAAGATAAGAACATCTCATCAAATATTGAAACATCAAAATGTTTTATAAATTTTTCATAGTCTATTTCCTTCAAATTTGATAAAAGATAAACTTTATAACCTAAATTTTTTAGTTTCTTTATTGTCTCAATAGTATCATTAAAAAATTCGTTATTATTTACATATATGTTTTTGAACTCTTCTAATGTAATATTGTCATTCATATATCTTTTTAAATATTCGAAAAATTCTTTTGTACTAATTTCTCCTTTATGTACTTTTATAGATTCTGCACTATTATTAAATTTATCTAAAAATTTATCATATGATACTTTCCACTCTATTTGTTCATATAGTTTTTTTGAAACCATTGGTACTGAAAGTACTCCACCTAAATCAAATACAAAATACTTCATAAATTCTCTCCTTCTTATTTTGCCTTTTTCTGATATTCTTTTACTTTATTGATTTCTTTATTATATATTTTTTCCAAAACCCATTTTTCAGTTACAGCATCCTTTATTTCATCGACATTAATCCACCTAACTCCACTATTTTCATCTTCTTTTATTCTAGTAACTTCATTTTCATCCACTTCCATCAAATATGTAACATTTAAATGTTCATGAGAAGAAACATATTTACCTCTTTTAATATGTCCATCTACTCCCATTATTTCTAAAGATAATGGGTTGTCTCCAATAACTTTAAATTCTTTACTCCAGTTTCTTCTTTAAGCTCTCTTATAGCAACATTTAATAAATCAGAGTCACCATCTGCATGGCCTCCTGTCCATGACCAAGATTTATATATGTTATGATATATCATCAGAACTTTTGTTCTGTCTTTACTTACTACCCATGATGATGCTGTAAAATGAGCAAACTCATTATTTCTAGTTAGTACATCATCAAATGTATTTATATATTTTAGCATTGTTTCTTTATCTTTGGCTTCTTGCTCATTATATGGTACATATTTTTCTATTGTATCTTTTAAATTCATTTTATTTACCTCCTATATTCATAATGCCCCCAATTCTTAAATTTTCAGCAATTAACAATCCTTATTTATATTACCAAGTTTTTTTATTTACTAACTTTACATATCCTACTTCTCTCATGTATCCTAAGCTATCATAAAATGACTGTGCCGCTTCATTCTCAGTTTCCGCTATTAAAGAAATAAAATCACAATTATTTTTCTTAGCAAAATCATAAATATATTCAAACATTTTAGTTCCTATTTTTTGTCTTCTATATTCTTTTTTTACACCAAAATTCCAAATTGTAAGAAAAGGTTTTAATTCTTCTACTATGTCATAATTAATAATAATCGACGCTAATCCAACAACTTCACCATTTATTTTTGCAACTATATTATGATAAGCAGGATTGTTATAGATATTATCATAAGTATTCAATAATTTTTCATAATTAGTTTTTAGATTATGATTGTTATCATAAATACTAATAGCTTCTTTTAAATCTTTCTTTTCTAGCTTTTCTATTAATATATCCATAATTTTTTCCTTTCTTTAAATTATCCTTTTATGCTATTAATTATTTTTTAATACTCCTAATCCAATATGTAATTTTTTATTATTAATCAAATACTTTTTCAACTCTTTTTGCAACTTAGTATCTTCTTTAAGGAAATTATAATTTACTTTTTCTCCTTTTTCTTGAAAAACAAAATTCAAAAATTCTTTATTATTTTCAGTTTGCTTTATAATATCGAACTTATCCTTAAACTTCAAAATATTACTTTCTTTGTCTAATATATCATCTAATTCATTACTAAGCAACCATGACTCTGTATAGTATTGCAACTTTGATATGTCTATTTCTGGATAAAAATTTTTTATTTTATTCTTTGATTTGCAAATTGAATCATTAACTTGGTCAATGTTAAGCTTACTCCCTCGTGGAATATGTATGTACATATAATTTCCTTCTTTATACTTTAAAACTTCGTTTGGAATTTCATCTGGATATTCATATTGCAATCTTCCCACTTGTATTATCTTTCCATTTATAAAGTATGAGCCCCAAACCATTTGTCTAAATCCTATTCCATCTATATTAAATCTTTTTTTATCCAAAAAGCAACAATCTTTTATATTTTTTATTTGCTCTTCTATTTGTTCTTTATCAAAGTTCCTTTTTCCCATATTCTTTTTATGTATTTCACATCCACTTAATAAAGCAATCACTGGTACCATATAACTTCCGGCATTTTTTAATAAATTATTAGATATTTCCCAGTTCCATATATCTTTATAAAGTTCAGTTCGGTCTATAAATAGAATATAATAAAATAAATAAAGTATAAGTTGTAATTTTTTATCTTTTTTAATCAGTTCTATTGTTTCAAAAAGATTAGTTTTGAATTCTTCGTCATCAATTCTATAAAATTCTAGAATATTAGAAAAATACCTCTTATCTAACAATTTCTCTAGAGATATTTCTTCCATGTTCATATTTTTAAATGCTCCATACCAAGATTTTGGTACTTTATCTAATCCTATATATTCTGCAAGAGCTTCTACACTATTCATAAATTACCTCAAAATAATTTTTGTTTTTAATGTTCTATTCAAAAGCAATATTATTCATACAACTCCATAATGTCCTTTAATTTCTCCAATAGAAATATTATTATGACCCTCTTTTATTATTCAACTATTAATTTATCATTTTATATAATTTCATTGTAATAATCAAATACACTAATGCAAGTATTAGCAATAAAATCATAACATAGAAAATATCAACTTTAAGTAACAATAAGCTAAACAAAGCTGATAAAATGCATTTAACAATTCTTCTAGATAAATTAAATTTTAATATTGCAGTTTGTTGGCTTTCTTTGCTACAATTATCTAATAGTGCATTCTTCAAGAAATTCATTATTGGGTCTCTTGCCCACAAAATCATGCAAAATCCAAATCCCATTACAATCATTGCTATATTGACTTGTGAAATGAAACTACCACAAATTATAAGAGCTAAAGCAAGTATTAAAACAATATTTAGCAAAATAATAAATTTGTTTTTAATTTTATCATATATTTTATTAAATGATAAATCTGCTAGTACTCTTGCTACTCTAGAAAAAGCAATGATTACAGTTAAATATATTGCTGTTTTTTCTATAGATTCATAATTTTGCATAAAATATTGTATAAATATCTTTCCATTATTTTGTGCAGTTTCTAGAGTTCCATAAAGCAATCCAAATGTAAGAACAATCATAAATAATATTTTTGTCCACTTAAATTGTTTCTTCTCTTCTTTTTTGTTTTCTTCCACTGTTGGGCTTTCGTATAAAAAGCCAGAGAATAGCAAATTGAAAAAGCATATAATAATGCATATAATCATAGGTAAATAATTATTTATATTAAAGATATATCCCGCTATAAAAGAGCATATCATAGTTGAGATTGCATATACTAGACTGCTTCTATTTTGAATTCTAATAAAATCACTTTCGTTATTTTGATATTTTAGATTTCTTCTTAGAATAATGTTATCCATTCCTTTAAAAAGAGAGGCTACATTATAAAATATCTCTCCAATTACTATTGTAATAAACGAATTACCAAAAGTTATTAAAATTGCACCTATAAACAACATCAGCAATCCCAGTCTAACAGATTTTATATTTCCTATTTTTTTAATTATTTTTAAGACTAGACCTTGTGATATTATTGTAATTAGTATTGAAATTGCAGACAAAAGACTAATCTGTGATGCTGAAAGCATCTTTACAGTTGTTAAAAATATTGTATTTATAGCTGCCAAAAATAATAGGTCACTAGATAATCCTGATAAGTATGGGTATATTTTATTACTTAATTTAATTCTTCTATCTATTGCGTTCATTTTTCTAAATTATCCCTTTATATTCTTTTTATTACTCCAACTCAATGTCTTTTTTATCATACTGTTCTGGTTTTAATCCTACTCTTGTTTTCATATAATCTAAAACAAGTACAAATAAAAACATAAATACTAGTCCAGTTATTAGTGTAGCATAAGTTACACCAACTCCATCTAGCAACACTCCTGATAAAAACAATCCAATAGATTCTATAATATTAGTAGTAAATTCTATTGCAAAAGACACTCTTGCTCTTGTTTTTGGTGTTGTAAAATTCTTAGAATATCTTTCCGAAAGTATATAATAATTTGACATTGTAATACTTCTTACAGCAAATAAAACAAGTATTATAGGTAATATATTATTTCCTCCACTTAGCAATATAAAACCTATTAAAATAATACTTAGTGTGTAACTTATAGATAATACTGTAAATGTTTTATTTCTAAACTTTTTATGTATTTTATCTTGGAATGTACTCGCAAATCCAGATATGAGAGTTAAAGCTGCATTAATAATTGAAAAAGTTTCTGGATTTACTGCTAAATCTGTAAGGATGTTACCTTTATATGTGCTCATAATATTTAATAATACATTAAATAACCCCATGAATATTAGTAATGCTCTGAGCCTATTTGAATTCATTATATTTTTAATCGATATCTTGAAGTCATTTTTATAATCTTTAATTTTATTTGATACATCATTTTGTTCAAATTTATTTACATATATGTCCTTAAAACCTGTTGCTATCAATGTAGATATAAGTGTAAATGCTAAACAAATTATAATTGGTATATAGCCATTTATCACAAATAAGTAGCCTGATACTAGCGAAGCAATTCCATCTAAAACATAATATCCTGTAGCACCTTTGCTATTTATTTTTGGATATAAACCTTCTCCACCTCTTGTTGCTGTTGAATCATATAATAAGTTGGTTTCTTGAACAGCTTTTAAGCTATACCCAAAAGCATAAATTATATTTGCAAATATTAGTCCTGCAATATTTGGTACGATAATCAGTGTAAAAACATATAGCATCATTATAAAATTTCCAGCAACTATACTCTTTTTTCTTCCTAAAAAGTCTGCACATATTGCAGCAGGAAGTTGCATTATTATGATAAATAATGGATAAAAAGCATCGGCTTTAAGTATATCTCCAGCACTAATTCCCTTTATTTGTGTTAAAAACAAATATTGTGTCGAATAGAAAAATAGCAAATCCCATGAAAACATTTTATATATTGGATATAATTTTGCATTTCTCTTTTTTGCTTTAACTTCTTCCCTTTTTGTTTCGTATTTTGATATTGTCTTCATTGTTTTTTATACTCCTAATCCTCTCTATCTATAATCTTCCTAACTTCTTTATCATTATCAACTTGGAAATTATCAGTAACAATTTATAATCTTAATTATTTACACTCAAATTTTATAGCATAATATGCTAGAAGTCAATCATTAATCTCATATAGATAAAATCTAAACTTTAGAGCCTTTCTTCTAAGACAATTTTTATAGAAGCCAAAAGGATGGCAAAGTTGCCATCCTCTTGGTTGGAAATAGTTTTAGTTATTACTAGCGTCATATTCCTTATCGCTATAATACGAGCAGAATATCATCAGCACA
>CALXWN010000032.1:0-9925 GCA_944392415.1 uncultured Clostridia bacterium
TATGCTGTTCTATATGCTACTACTGCATAACAAGCAGCATGAGATTTGTTGAATGCATATTTTGCAAATTCTGCCATTTCGTCAAATATTTTATTTGCTGATTCTTCATCTATACCATTTCTTACACAACCTGGTATTTCTACATTTCCGTTTTCATCTAGTTTACCATGTACAAAGTTCTCTCTTTCTTTTGCCATTACATCTAGTTTTTTCTTTCCCATGGCACGTCTTACTAAGTCAGCTCTTCCTAATGAATATCCTGCTAAATCTCTAACTATTTGCATTACTTGCTCTTGGTAAACCATACAACCATAAGTTACACTTAATATTGGTTTTAGGCTTGGATGAGTATATACGGCATTATCTGGGTCTTTTTTATTCGCTATATATCTTGGAATTTGGTCCATTGGTCCTGGTCTATAAAGTGACACTCCAGCTATAATGTCTTCTAAGCAGTCTGGCTTTAGTTCTTTCATAAAGTTTGTCATTCCTTGTGATTCAAACTGGAATATTCCGATTGAATCGCCGTCCTGCCACAATTTATACACTTTTGGGTCATTCATTTCTTTATCAAATACTACATCTATTCCTTTATTCTTTTTTACTAGTTCAATTGCATCTCTAATAACTGTTAGTGTTCTTAGACCTAGGAAGTCCATTTTTAATAGGCCAAGTTCTTCAAGAGTTGTCATTATGTATTGGGTTGAAATGACGTCATCTCTAGCATAAAGTGGAACATAATTTACAACTGGCTCACGAGCTATTATTATTCCACAAGCGTGTGTTGAAGCCTGTCTTGGAAGTCCTTCTAAAGCCATTGCAATATCTAATAAATTATGTATTTCATTATTACCTTCATATAAATCTTTTAATTCTTTATTTTGCTCTAGTGCTTTAGCTATTGTTATGTGGAGTTCATTAGGTATCATTTTTGCTAATTTATCCGCTTCTGCATAAGAAACATCTAATACTCTTGCAACATCTCTTATTACCATTTTTGCTGCCATTGTTCCAAATGTTATAATCTGGGATACATGGTCATGTCCGTATTTTCTAGCAACATAGTCAATTACTTCTTGCCTTTTTTCGTAATCGAAATCTATATCAAAATCGGGCATACTTATTCTTTCTGGATTTAAAAATCTTTCAAAAATAAGTCCATATTTTATTGGGTCAATATCTGTTATTTCTATTGCATAAGCTACTATTGAACCTGCGCCTGAACCACGTCCAGGTCCTACTGGTATATCATGAGATTTAGCATAATGAACATAATCCCATACTATTAAAAAGTAATCAGTGTAACCCATTTTGTTAATTACACCTAATTCGTATTCTTCACGCTCCCAAATTTCTTGAGGAGGATTTTCTCCATACCTATTTCTTATTCCATCATCAGTTAGCTTTTTAAGATAATCAAAATGTGTGGCATATTCTTCTGGCACATCATAATTAGGAAGTATTGTATGTCCAAATTCAAATTCTACATTGCATTTTTCTGCTACTTTTACGGTGTTTTCAATTGCATCTGGTACATTTTTGAAGTATTCCATCATTTCTTCAGGAGATTTAATATACAATTCATCTGACTCAAATTTCATTCTATCTGGGTCTGACATTCTTTTACCAGTTTGTATACAAAGTAAAACTTCGTGATTATATGCATCTTCCTTTTTTAAGTAATGTGAATCATTTGTAGCCAAAAGTGGTATATCTAATTCTCTTGCCATTTGAATTAGCTTTTGATTAGCCATTACTTGTTCTTTTACTCCATTATTTTGGATTTCTAAATAATAATCTTCTCCAAATAATTTTTTAAACCAAAGTGCTGACTGTTTTGCTCCTTCTATATCTCCTTGTAGAATTTTTGAAGGAATTTCACCTGCTAAACAAGCACTTGAACAAATTATACCCTCATGGTATTTTTCTAAAGCTTCTTTATCTATACGAGGTTTATAATAAAATCCATCAGTAAAGCCTAAAGATACTAGTTTAATTAAGTTTTTGTATCCGTTATTGTCTTTAGCAAGTAAAATTAAGTGATTATATTTTGCATCTAGCACTGGATCTTTGTCTTTCATTGTTCTAGGTGCTACGTATACTTCACATCCTATTATTGGTTTTACTCCATTTGCCTTACAAGCTTTGTAAAAGTCAATTGCACCAAACATAACACCATGGTCAGTTATTGCCATAGCGTCCATGCCTAGTTCTTTTGCTCTTACTGGTAAGTCTTTTATTCTATTTGCTCCATCTAATAAACTGAATTCACTATGCACGTGTAAGTGAACAAATTTGCCGTTTAACATTTTGCTTCCTTTCTCGCATAATACATATTTATAAGTATATTACCAAATTACTATTACAAAGTAGAATTACTATCTTTTCTATTATTATATTTTTTCTACATATACCTTATCATTAACTGCAACAACTGTATATTTATTCAACTTTTCTATATCTTTTATTTCATCATAATTACTATATTTAAGTATTTGCTCTTTCGCCTCTTTTTGTTTTTCTTTTAGTTTGCTTTCCTCTACTTTTTTCAAATACTTAAATTCTATCATTACCGCATTATAACCTTTAGCTCTATCTCTTGGCACTAAAAGTATGTCTGGATATTCTCTTTGAACTTCAAGCTCTGATTTTACGTTGTATATTTTTAAGTTCATTGATATGCAATAAAAGATTAATTTTATATACTTCTCATCAAATCTTTGATAGTCTCTATTTGATAAATTCTTCAAATATTTTTGCAATATTTCTATTATTTTGTCTATTTTTCCTTCTAATGCTAGTTCTTCTAAAACTTGATTATATTCGTCATTATCTATTTGCATATTTATTCTATTATCAAGCAATTTCATAAAATATTCTGAGTATATTTCTCTCATTACTTTATTTGGTATTTCCAATTCATACTTTCCTAGCTTTTCAGCTGATATCGTTAAATATCCTAAATAATATAGCATGGAAACCAAATCAGTGTCTGTAAATTCCATTGCAGGATTAAACTTTTGAGTTATTTCTGATAATATGCCTTCACCTGATACTGTTTTTTCAATTATTTCCTCTCGTTTTTCTCCCTTGCACAAATCTAGCATTTTGCCTATTTTACTATAATCACTTGCTATATTAACATCTACTAAATTTTCTGGTATTCTACCTAGTCTTACGTAATCTTTCAAAAAATATAAGCACATATTAGAATTATATATTTTTTCTTTACCATGTACCGAAAACTTATATCCATCATAATTTTCCTTCATTATTGGCAATAATTCTAATTGTTTTTCTTTAGAAATATTTTGTTCATCCATTAATTTTATTAGCTCTTGTTCTGTAAATCCTAACATTTCATTAAATTCTTCATCACGCGTTATGTCTGAACCAATGTTAAATCCAGAAGTTAAACTGTCCAAGGTTATTGGTGCTACACCTGTTATAAAGATTCTGTCTATTACTGTTTCTGTACCTTCTTTTAGCACCTCGTACCATTTTCTTACTTTACCGTTTTTTGATACCAAGCTTTTAAATTGGTCTGTATTAAATCCTAATAGCTCATTTGCAAAATGGTCGTATTCATCTATTATGACATAAATTTTTTCATTTGCCTTTTGAATACTAAAAGCTTTTATTAAATTGTCTAATACATTTTCTGCATCCTCATTTTCATTTATATAAAAATCCAAATTATATTTTTGTATAAAATATCTTATTGAAGAAATTGTTTTACTTTTGAAACCTCTCATTGTTGTTTCTTCATCACTTGTATCTATTCCTGAAAAATTAAATCTTAATATGTGATAACTATTTTTTAATTTAGTTGGATTTTTTCCTATGTATGTATCTTTGTATAGCACTTCGAATTTATCTTTTTTTAGAATATCATAATAGTTTTCTAAAGTACTTGTAAATAAAGTTTTTCCAAACTTTCTTGGACGTAAGAAAATTATTCTTTTATCTACTATGTTTTCTAGCATTTCTATATACATTGTTTTATCTACATAATAATAATTGTCTTCTACTAATTCTTGATAATTACTTATTCCATAAGGTAATTTTTTTATCATTATTTGCGAGCCTCCTTTTTAAGAGTTTTTTATTAAATCTTATATTGTTATATTATCATAAAAAGCATTTTTTAACAATAGACAACTAAAAAAATGCAGAGGTTTTATTCTTCTCTGCATTTCTACTTATACATTTTGTTTAGTTTCTAGCATGGTTGTGTCAAACAGGAGCGTCCCTATTGACATTTTTGCAAGTTCAATTTTATTTTAATCTTTACTTTTATACATCCTAAACATTTTTTTCAAATTAATTTTTTCACCATAATTTAATATTGCTGATGAATATATTTTGATTGAAATATGTGCTACAAGTATTATTGTTACGATTAAAATTGCTATTGATAACAATATTTCATTTGTACTAGATAAGCCCATCATAACTCTAAATGGCATACAGAATGGTGATGAAATTGGAACTAATGCTGCTATTTCATTTAAGCTACTTGTTGGATTCATCATTGTAAAATATGATAAGTAAAATCCTATTACTGCAAGTATTGCAACTGGTCCATTTGCTGATTGTACTTCTTCTGGTTTTGAAACTGTTGAACCTGTTAGAGCATATAACATTGCATATAATGAATAACCTAGTAAGTAGTAGACTGCAATTACGCCAATCATTTGTGGACTAAGTTGTAACATTTCAAATATCATTTGTGCCGTCTCAGGAGGTAAAAATACATTTGCACAAATTACAGCAACTAATATTAATAATAATGTTTGTGCTATTCCAACTAGTCCTATACCAATAGTTTTTCCTAATACTATTATTCTTGGACTTGTTGATGTAACTAATGTTTCTATAATTCTTGATGTTTTTTCTACTGTTATTGCACTTGATACTTGGTATGCATAGAAATATATTGCATAGAACAATACTATTGATAAAAGCATCATTACAAATATGTTACTTGAACTTTCATCTGATGAAAGTGATGTAACTGATATATTGCTTTCCATATTTAGTGTTGGTAATTGATCCTCTGGTATTCCAAGTTTTGCAAGTTGCATATTTTGGTATGTAAGTTGTATTGCATTTATTACATCTGTTGGTACAGTTGTTCCTAGTCCCATTCCATCTACTAAATACTCAAAATATAGTCTGCTATCTGTTTCAGTTAAAATTATAGCTGAAGATACTTCTCCATTTTTAACTTTTTCTTGTACTTGTTCTCTTGTGCTTGTTTTATCTATTTCTACTTCATATCCAAGTTCTAAGAACTGATCATGTAAATTGTCTAGTCTTCCTTCAAATATGTCTTCATTATCTAGTACAGTTACTTTTGTGGCTTCGCTTGTCATTCCACTTAAAAATTTTGGTACATTAAATCCTATTACAATTATTAACAATATTATTAAGTTTGAAACAATAAAAGACTTTCTTTTTACCATATCTTTTATCGTAAATGCTATTACTGTAAATAAACTTCTCATTATTTATCACCTACCTTTTCTATAAAAATATCATTTAGGCTTGGTTTTTTTACTTCTATTTTTTCAACTTCTATATTTTTTGAAACAAGCCTTTTTAGTAGGTTTTGTGCCTGCATTTCATCATTTATAGCAATTTCATATTGATTGTCTAATTCTTTTATTATTTGTAAACCTTCATCTTGTATTTCTCTTGAAACATCTACTTTTGTTATTAAGTCAATTCTATTTGCTTTATAGCTTTCTTTTATTTCTTTTAAATTTCCCTGAAGAATTGTTTTTCCTCTATTCAATATAAGTATATCTGTACAAAATTCTTCAATTGATGCCATTTGGTGACTTGACATTATTATGTATGTTCCTTTTTCTACTAATTCTAAAATCGCTGATTTTAGTAGCTCTGTATTTATTGGATCTAGACCACTAAATGGCTCATCTATTACTAGTAGTTCTGGATTATGTATTACAGCTGTTATAAATTGTATTTTTTGCTGGTTACCTTTTGATAATTTTTCAGCTGTTAGATTTTTATACTCTTCTACTTCTAATCTTTTAAGCCAAAAATTCATTGATTCTTCTGCATCTTTTTTCTTCATACCTTTTAGCTTAGCAAGATACATTAGTTGTTCACTAATTTTTATTTTTGGATATATTCCTCTTTCTTCTGGCAAATATCCAAAGTTTACATACTTTCTTTCAACTTCTTTTCCATTCCAACTAATTGTTCCTTTGTCTTTTTTTAAAATTCCTAAAATCATTCTGATTGTTGTAGATTTTCCTGCACCATTTGTACCAAGCAATCCAAATACGCCAGGCTTGTTAATTTCAAATGATATATTATCTACTGCTAATTTTTCACCAAATGTTTTGCTAACATTTTGAACTTTAAGTCCCATACATCCTCCTTCTATTTTTTACTTAATAACCATAATTGTCAGTCAACCATCCTAATATAATCATTGGCACACATTACAACCATTCGTGGTATTTCTTTATATAAGCACGTTTTACAATCTGCGCAAGGACAGTATAACATATATTTAATAGTAGCACAACTATGTAGAACTGAATAGGTAGTATAACAAAATTAAATTCTTGAATTCCATGTAAAGCTATAGGTACAATTATTGTTCCAACAACTGTTACTAGAGACATTATAGAAAGTGGTTTGCTTGCTCTTGATTGTATAAAAGGTATTTTTTCTGTACGTATAAAATGTATTATTAATGTTTGTGAAATTAAGCATTCTATAAACCATGCTGTTTGAAAGTAACTTTCCATTTCTACTGAATTATATCCTAATACGAACCAGAATATTGCAAATGCCATTACATCTATTACAGAACTTGTCATTCCCATAACTACCATAAATCTTCCTAGATTTTTTGTATTCCACTTTCTTGGTTTTATTATATATTCTTCATCTACTCGATCATAAGGAATTGCTATTTGTGAAAATTGGAATAGAAAATCTTGAATTAGCATTTGTATTGGTAATAATGGCAAAAATGGTAAAAATATACTTGCTATTAATATGCTAAATACATCTCCAAAGTCTGAACTTATTGCTAGTTTCATATATTTTTCTATATTTGCATATACTTTTCTTCCTTCTAAAACTCCATCTAATATAACTTTTAAGCTTTTTTCTAGTAAAATTATGTCACTTGATTCTTTTGCTATGTCTGCGCCTGTATTTACACAAATTCCTACATCTGCTGAATGCAAAGAAGCTGCATCATTTACACCATCTCCCATATATCCTACTACATGCCCGTTTTTTCTTAATACATTTACTATTCTTTCTTTTTGCATTGGATTCATTCTAGCAAATATATTTATTTCTTCTACTTTTTTACTTAATTCCTCATCAGTCATTTTTTCTAAGTCTGAGCCTAGTAAGACATCTCCATCAATTCCAACTAAGCCACATATATTTTCT
Source organism: uncultured Clostridia bacterium (assembly GCA_944392415.1). Taxonomy (GTDB): domain Bacteria; phylum Bacillota; class Clostridia; order TANB77; family CAG-508; genus CAG-793. The sequence goes on from CALXWN010000032.1 coordinate 7,450, forward strand.
GTTGCATATTGATTATCTCCAGTAATTACCTTTGTTTGTATTCCGTATTTTTTTAATTCTTTTATTGTTTGCTTTACATCTTTTTTTGGTGGGTCTAAGAATCCTACTAATCCTATAAAGGTCATGTTTTTCTCGTCTTTTTCATTAAATATATTTACGCCTGAATATTCTTTTTTGCTTGCTATAGCTATTACTTGCATTCCTTTTTTGGCTAATTCTTTTGCTTTTTGTTCAATTTTTTCTATTTTTTCTTTTGTTATATTTTGAATTTCACCTTTGTTGTTTAATTTTGTGCAAATTTTTAAAACTTCTTCTAATGCACCTTTTGTTATTAATGTATAGTCATCCTTTTTTACAACTATGCTCATCCTTTTTCTTGTATAATCAAATGGTATTTCATCAACTTTTATATATCCTTCTATATTTACTTTATGCTCTTTTCCAAATGACATTATTGCTCTATCTACTATGTTTTTTAATCCTGTACTTAAATAACTATTTAAGTACGCGTATTTTAAGATTGATAAATCCTCATCTCCATTTAAGTCTATATATTTTTGTAATACTATTTTATCTTGAGTTAAAGTTCCTGTTTTATCTGTGCAAAGTGTGTCTATTGTTCCTAAATTTTGTATAGCTTTTATATTTTTTACAAGTGTCTTTTTCTTCTCTAAGCTTCTACTTCCTTTAGTTAAATTTACATTTACTATCATTGGAAGCATACTTGGAGTTATACCAACCGCAACTGATAAGGCGAATAAAAATGCTTCACTCCAGTTGTTTCTAATAAACCCAAATATTAAAAATACAGATATTGAAACTATAATCATGCATTTTATAAGTAACTTTGTTACACTGTCCATTTCTTTAGTGTAATTTGTGGGTTCTTTTTTCTTGCTTATTTCTTTATTCATTTTGCCAAGATATGTATCAAATCCAGTTGTTATAACTGCTCCAATGCCTTTTCCACTAACAACATTTGAACCCATTAAGCAAATGTTTTGAATATTAAATACATCATCATCTTGTTGTCCAGCTTTACCTACCATTTTTTCAACTGGTACACTTTCTCCTGTAAATGCTGATTGGTTTACAAATAAGTCTTTTGACTCTAAAAGTACCATATCTGCTGGAACAATTGATCCTGCATTAAGAGTAATAATATCCCCTACAACAACATTTTCTGTATAAATAACTGTGTCTTTATCTTTATTTCTAAAAACTGTGGTCTTACTTTTTAATTTAGATTTTAACTTTTCATTAAATCTGTAAGTCGAATAATTTTGGACAAAACTAATTAAGGCACTTAATATTCCTAAAATTATTATAATTATTGCACCAAATACATCCTGGTTAATTAAGCTAATAATTGCTAGTATTACTAGTATTAAAATAAATTTATCTTTAAATGAATTTACTAAAAAATATATTGGTCCTCGCTTTTTGTTTTCAGTTACAATGTTCAAACCATTTTCTTCAAGCCTTTTGTTGGCTTCTTTTGTGCTTAATCCATTTGAATCCGTTTTCAAGATTTTATAAATTTCTTCATTACTCTTACCGAGAAATTTCGTAATATTTCATTTGTTTACCTCTTTACTTTTTAGTATTTTCTGTTCTATAACACCCTTTTTGCAATTTTTTCATTTTAAATTTTAGTCTAATTGATTGATAAAGTCAATAAAATATGATATATTTAATTTGGTTACTTTAAGGCAAACTTTGGAATTATAATAATTTATAATCTTGGTTTTATTATCCTTATATGTAAACGGTAATTATTTTACTTTCATAATTTGCAAGTAATAATTACTGAGCTTATAACATATCTTTGTTATAAGGAAAGGAGTTTCTATATGAAACCTATAATTTTTAAAGGCTGTGGCACAGCTCTTGCTACTCCATTTGATGAGAATGGTATTAATTTTAAAGTTTTCGAGGAAATGCTTGAAAATCAAATTGAAAATGGTGTAGACGCACTTATTGTTTGTGGAACAACTGGCGAATCTTCTACAATGACTGAAAAAGAAAGGAAAGACGCTATTAAATTTGTTGTTGATGTAGTTAAAAAACGTGTTCCTGTAATTGCAGGTACTGGCTCAAACAATACTGCCCAAGCTATGGCTATGAGTAAATATGCTGAAGAAGTAGGTGCAGATGGTTGTTTAGTTGTTACTCCATATTACAACAAAACAACTCAAGGTGGTCTGATTGCTCATTATTCTGCTGTTGCTTCTAGCACAAGACTTCCTATTATTTTATATAGTGTAGCAAGTAGAACAGGGGTAAATATTTTACCTGAAACTTGTCTGGAACTTTCTAAAATTCCTAATATAGTGGCTATTAAAGAAGCAAGTGGCAACATTTCTCAAATTGCTAAAATAGCTGAATTATGTGGAGACAATTTACATATTTATTCTGGAAATGATGACCAAGTTATTCCTATATTATCTTTAGGTGGACTTGGAGTAATCTCAGT
>CALXWN010000033.1:0-9673 GCA_944392415.1 uncultured Clostridia bacterium
TGAAAAATTTGACAAAAAAATTAAGCATTTTGAATGCTTACAAAATTTTTGATTATTAAAAAGTGTTTAAAATCCGAATAAATAAATAATATTTTGAAACAATAATAAATAAAATATTGATTTTACATAAGTTTTGTAATATAATATATAATGTATAAAAATATATTAAAGAGAGGTCAAATCATGACAAGAAAAATAGGAGTAATTATATCTATAATTTTAATTACCATTTTAATGTTTGCTACTAGCATTTATGCAGTAAGTGATACAAATGGTATATATTTAGGATTAAGGGAAGGAACAACAGAAAGAGAAACAGGAAAATATACATTCAATACCAAAGATATATTTAAAATAGTACAATATAGTAATAACATTGGATCAACTCAAATAGATAATACAATATATTGCATTAAAGCTGGTCCAGGATTTGGATCAGAATCATATCAAAACAGTATAGTTAATTATACTCAATATTTTAATATGAAAAATCCAGATGCAATAGAGCAACCATATAGAAATCAATTACCAACAGATATGGAAACATATAATAAACTAATATGGGTATTAGATCATTTATATATCCCTGCAAAAGAGGGAGCAAGTTCAGATGAAATTACATTGGCAAATGAATCAAAAGAAAACTTGCTAAATAATGCAGGAGTTTCAGAAGACAGTTTTTTAAGAGATGAAGCAACATATGGACAAGAAATAGAAGATATACTAGAGTGTATACAACAAGTAGCAATTTGGTATTTTACAAATCCAGACGGTGATTATCATAACAATTTTACAGATGCTTTAGAAATAGAAGTTGATGGACAAACTTTATCAGACAAATATAATTTAGACTTAGTAGATAATGAAATAGACCAAATCTATAGTTACTTGGTACAAGGAGCAATAAATGCAGTCGCAGATGGATTCACATATGAAGACTCAAACAATGGAACATCACCAATTAATTTTATAAAAGACGGAGCTACTTTAACATTAGATAATTCTAATTATATATTAGGACCATACAGAATAGAAGAGGTATCAAATACAGAATATACACTTAGTGCAGAGTTATATAGTAATTCTGGTACAATTTCAAATGCAACTGTACTTGACCAAAACAGACAACCTATAAGCGAAGGATCTAGCTTAGCTGAAAAAATACAAACAACAGTAGGTACAAACTTTTATATTTCAGTACCAGTATCATCAAATATAAGTAATGCAACATTATCTATTAATGCAGAATTTTATAATACTACACAAACTATGTGGACAGTTGGTAGTTCAAGCTTGGCAACAAATCAACCTGTTGTAATAATTTCAAGACAAAAACAAAATTATAGAGACGCAGTAACAATAAATATTACTCAACCTGAATTTGATTTAGCACTTAGAAAATTTATTACATCAGTAAAGGGTCAAAATGTTGAAATTAGCAGAGAACCAGTTATAACACAAGAAGATTTAAGAGGACTTGCTACAGGATCAGCAGATTTTGATAATGGCACAACAGTTACAAAAACTCATACAAAAACACCTTTAGTTGTAGAAAAAGATAATAGAATAATATATACAATAAGAGTATACAATGAAGGAGATATAGACGGCTATGCTGATACAATAGTCGATTATTTACCAGAAGGATTAGAATTAGTAGACCCTAGTGAAAGTACAATAAATACTAAATATGGTTGGCAAGTAGTTACACCAGATAACGGAAGCACTCAGACCATGGTTTCAACAAGTTATCTACAAAACACATTAATTTCAGCTTTTGATAAAAATCCAGACAATGGGGTGTATAGTATAGATTATGAAGATGTACAAATAGAATGTAGAGTAACAAGAGACCCTACAGAACAAGACATATCACTAAAAAATGTGGCAGAAATAGAAGAGGCACATGATATTACAGGAGGAGAATTAGACAGAGACTCAGTACCATCAGACTTAACAAGTGACCAAGTAAATAGTTATTTGCCAGGAACATCAGAAGATGGCAAAGGCTATGAAGACGATGACGACTATGAAGAGCTAGTTATGCTTGGTAAATATTTTGATCTATCACTAAGAAAATTCATAACAGCAGTAAATGACAGAGAAATAACAAATAGAGTTCCTGAAGTAGACGTAAGTCCATTACTTTCAGGAGAAACAACTGCAAATTACAACCATACTAAAAATCCAGTAAGTGTAGAAGTAGGAGATATTGTAACATACACAATAAGAGTATACAATGAAGGACAAGTTGATGGTTATGTGGATGAAATAGTAGACCATTTACCACCATATTTAGAATTCATAATAGATGATGAATTGAATGCTCAATACGGTTGGATAATAGATCCATCTGATGAGACTCAAAGGACTCTTAGAACAAACATATTATCTAGAGAGAATGATATAGAAAATATTATACCAGCATTTAATTCTAATTCAAATGAATTGAGTTATAAAGAAGTGCAGATAAGATGTCAAGTTGTAAATACAGCTCCAACGCTTACAAACATAACAAATATAGCAGAGATCACAAAATACAGTAATGACTCTAACTTAATAGACAGGGATAATGCTAGAGATGTAGTGTTGCCATCAGATGAAGATTTACCAGGATATAAAGATGAAGAAATCAATTCAGGAATAGAATATATACCAGGTCAAGAAGATGACGATGACTTTGAAAAAGTTATTTTACAAAAATTCGACTTAGCATTAAGAAAATTCATAACAGGAGTAAATGAAGAAGAAATAACAAATAGAGAACCAGAAGTAGATACAAGCAAATATGGAACAACAGATGAAAATGGAAATCTAATCACAAGTTTCACATATAATCATACAAAAGATCCAGTAAGAGTATGTCAGAACGATATAGTAATATATACAATAAGAGTGTATAATGAAGGAACAATGTCAGGATATGCAGAAGAAATAAGAGACGACATACCAGAAGGACTAGAATACCTACCAGAAAACGAAATCAACCAAGAATATAGATGGATAATGTATGATGCAGAAGGAAACGAAACACAAGAAATAAGCGAAGCAGTAGATATAAGAACAGACTATTTATCTAAAGCTAATGAAACAACAGATGGAGAAAATTTATTACAAGCATACAATAGTGAAACAATGGAAGGACCAGACTATAAAGACGTAAGAGTAGCATTTAAAGTAACTGAGCCAAACACATCAGACAGAATAATAATAAATCATGCACAAATAAGCGAAGACAAAGACGAAGAAGGAGAAGATGTAACAGATATAGACTCAACACCAGATGAATGGAATGAAGGAGAAGACGATCAAGACATAGAAAAAATATATGTACAATATTTTGATTTAGCGTTAAGAAAATGGGTAAGTCAAGTAATACTAATAGAAGATGGAGTAGAAAAAGTAAAAGACACAGGACATTATGCAGAACAAGATCCAGAACCAGTAGTAAGAGTTGACCTAAACCAAAACAGAATAGACAACACAATAATCAAATTCAAATATCAAATAAGAATAACAAACGAAGGCGAAATAGCAGGATATGCAACAGAAATATCGGACTACATTCCAGAAGGATTAGAATTTAATCAAGCAGATAATCCATTATGGAAAGAAGTAGATGGAAAAATAGTAACAGATCAGTTAAAAGACACAATATTGCAACCAGGAGAATCTGCAACAGTAGAAGTAATACTAACATGGATAAATGATGAAGAAAACATGGGAGTAATGATAAACACAGCAGAAATAAGCGAAGACTATAATGAAAGTGGAACACCAGATATAGACTCAACACCAAATAACAAAGTAGAAGGAGAGGATGATATAGATGATGCACCAGTAGCTCTAACAATGGTAACAGGTAGTGCTCCTTTATATATAGGACTAACAGCCGGAACATTAGCAATTATAGCAGGAGGGGTGTTCTTAATTAAGAAATATGTAATTTAGAGAAAGGAAAAATAAATTATGAATCAAATACTGTCGATGCAAAAATCACAGATGTCCAGTTCAAATGGTTCTAAACAAAAAAAGCCCAAAAAAGAGAAGCAGATAAACTATGGTAGACCAAGTAATAAAGCAAATATAGTATCAATATCAAGGGTATTTTGCGTACTTATAATATTATTTGGATTAGTACTTATAGGTGATGCAACATATGGTATAGTTAGCTCAAAACCAACTTTAAAAGATACTATAAATGTAACTGCAAATGCTATAGGATCGGACGTTACTATTAAAGCAGTAGGAAGTATGCCAATACAAAGGCTGACTTATAAATGGGGACAAGGCGAAGAAATTGTTATACAAGGAAATGGAACTGTAGAGCTAGAAGCAGTAACTCAAATACCAAGGGGTAACAATATTTTAAATATGACAGTAATAGACTACTATGGAAATAAAGCTGAATTTCAAAAACAATATATAAATGAACAAGATGATAGTTCCAAACCTTCAATAGAAATAAGCGTTTCAGGGAACATGCTTAATATAATAGCAACAGATGAAACAGAAATGTCATATCTAACATATAGTTGGAACAATGAAACACCAACAAGAGTAAATATTGATTCCAATGCAACAGACAAAAGAGAGCTTAGAACTAGTATAGAAGTTCAAAGAGGTGAAAACACTTTAGATATAGTTGCTGTAGATGTGGATGGAAATACTGCTACTAGAACAGAAAACATAAAAGGTGCTAATAAACCTACATTTGAAGTTTCAGCAGATGGAACAAACTTAATAATCAATGCAAAAGATGATGAAGGAATTAATAAAATAGAAATAACTGTAGATGGAGCTGTATCAGAAACAGAACCTGACAACTTAAAAGAGTTGCAAGCAACTCTACCAATAACACCTGGAGACCATACAGTAACAATTAAAGTTACAAATGTAAATGGCTTATCAACAGAACAATCATTTAATGTATCATTATAGTTAATGATAATATAAATTAAACAGATATATCTAAAAAAGAGGACAAAAACTATGAAAACAATATTTTTATTAGATGAAGATGAGAAGAAAGTTTTGTATAAAAACCTTAAAAAGGTGATGAAAAAAGAACAAAATGTAGAAATAGTCAATATAAATGTTAAAGATATTATTCAAAAGTTTAAAACCATACCAGATATTTGTATAATTAACGAAGAAAACATTGGTGTTGATATAAAAGAAATATTCAAAGAAATAAAAGAAACACAACAAAATGCCAATATACCTTTAATAGTTATAACAACAACAGAGGAAGAAGAACATATAATAGAAATATTAAAAAATGATGTTGAAATATGCTTAAAGCATCCATTAAACTGCGAAATTTTATATTATACAATAATGAATTTGATAAAATTGCTTAATAGAAATAGAACGATAAGCCCTTTAACAGGGCTTCCAGGAAATAGTCAGATTCAAGCAGAAATGCAAGAAAGGTTAGATTCAGGAAGAAAATATGCTATGATGTATATTGATTTAGATAATTTTAAAGCATATAATGATACCTATGGCTTTTCAAATGGTGATGAAATAATAAAACTTACTGCCAAAATAATTACAAAATATGTTTTAAAAAATGGCTCGGATAAAAAGAATTTTGTAGGACATATTGGAGGAGATGATTTTGTTGCACTAGTTGAAGAAAATAACTACGAAGAGATTTGCCAAAATATTATTGCTGAATTTGATAAAAGCATTGTAAAATATTTTACTAAAGAAGATATTGATAGAGGATACCTAGAAGTAGAAAATAGAAAAGGAGTCATTGAACCATTCCCTCTAACTACAATAAGTATAGGAGTAGTAGAAGTAACAAGTACAAGATTTAAAAATACCCTAGAAATAGGAGAAGCTGGTGCTGCTGTAAAACATTTAGCCAAAACAATATGGGGTAGTACATATGTTATAGATAGAAGAAAAAATAGGGAAGAGATTTTTGATAAGGCAGCACAAAAGAAAATATAAGTAATTATAACAAAATGCAAAACTTTTTTGAAAAATTTCAAAAAAGCTATTGCATTTTTTTTTATGTTGTATTACAATTTTATTGAAGTGGAGAGAAGTGGTGTAAAGTGCCACAAAGTGAAAAGGATGTGAGTAAAAGTTGCTAATAGGGGAATATGAACATTCTCTTGATACAAAAGGCAGATTAATATTGCCAGCTAAAATAAGAGAAGATCTAGGAGAAAAATTCATAGTAACCAAAGGCCTAGACGGATGTCTGTTTGGGTTTTCAAAAAATGAATGGAACAACTTTGAAGAAAAACTAAAAACACTCCCACTTACCAACAAAGATGCTAGGGATTTCGTGAGATTTTTCTTATCAGGAGCTATAGAATGCGAAATAGATAAGCAAGGTAGATTTCTTATAGCAAGTAATTTAAGAGAATATGCAGAATTAGAAAAAGAAGCAGTCATTATAGGTGTTGGAACTAGAATTGAAATTTGGAACAAGGATAAATGGAAAGCTTACAATAGTGAAGAAAACCTATCAGCTGACCAAATTGCCGAAAACATGGCTAACCTTGGAATGCTTGGTATATAATCCTACTAAGGTTTATATAAATTTTTACTAAAGATTTTAATAAACATAAGATAATTTATGATGTACAGATGATAAACTCTTAAAACACCAAAGATAAATTCCCAAAAAGGATCAATGCAAATGATAAATTATACAAACTACGAACTAGCAAAATACTTTATAAACAAAAGAAAGTGAACTAAAGATAATCAATCTCCTTTCCTTTCTAAATAAATAAGGATATTAACAAAAGATAAAACAAACATAGGATAACTTTTACAAAAGAAAACAGCCAAAAAACAAGAGATAACATTATAAAAACACTAGCTCAACAGTTGGCATTTATTGCCAACTGCTTGTGCAATTTAAAATTACATTTAAATAATATATGTCAAAATTTGTCTATAGAATAATATTCAAAGGAGTAATTAATTGAAATTCAAACATATACCAGTTCTTTTAAATGAAACAATACAAGGTCTAAATATTAAACCAGATGGAATATATGTAGATGGTACAATTGGAGGAGCTGGACATAGCAAAAAAATAATAGAAAAGTTATCATCAAAAGGTTTTTTAATAGGCATAGATAGAGATGAAGAAGCACTAGAGGCAGCAAAAGAAAATCTAAAAGAATATAAAAATTTTAAACTAGTTCATGGAAATCATGATAATATTAAAGAAATATTAGCAAATTTAGGTATAGATAAAGTTGATGGCATATTGCTTGACCTGGGGGTATCATCATATCAACTTGATGAAAAAACAAGGGGATTTAGCTACATTGGTGATAATAAGTTAGATATGAGAATGGATAAAAGCCAAAAATTATCTGCTTATGACGTTGTTAACTTATACAAAGAATCCAAATTAGCTGATTTGATATATGCATACGGAGAAGAAAGGTATTCTAGACGTATTGCAAAAAATATTTGCATAGCAAGAAAAAATAAACCAATAGAGACCACAAAAGAACTTGCAGAAATAATAGAAAAATCAGTACCATTTAGCAAAGATGGACATCCTGCAAAAAGAACTTTTCAGGCAATTAGAATAGAAGTCAACAATGAAATAAAACCATTATATAACACAGTATTGGAATGTATAAACTTGTTAAAAACAGGTGGAAGATTATGTATTATAACATTTCATTCACTAGAAGATAGAGCAGTAAAAGAGGCGTACAAAGATGCAGAAGGAAAATGTACATGCCCAAAAGACTTTCCCTATTGTGTATGTGGAGCTAAAACACTTGGAAAAATAATAAATAAAAAGACAATTGAAGCAACAGAAGAAGAATTAAAAATAAATACTAGAGCTCAAAGTGCAAAACTAAGAATATTTGAAAGAAGAGAAAAAAGCACTAATTAAAAATATGATTAAGCAAATTTAAAGTGATAAAACTCATTAATAATCCAAAAGAAAAGAGGTGATAACTTATGATAGACTATTATGAATATGAAACTAGTCCTAGAAAGATTGATCCAGAATATGAAAGACCAAATCTTAAAAAAACAAATACCAAAAAGAAATCAAAAAAAGCTCAAAATAAAGCAGTCAAAGAATCTAGAAAAACAGTTAAATATGTTGTAGAAATAGTTATAGCTTTTGCTGTACTATTAACCATAAGTTATCGTTATTCACTTATAAATACTAAATTTGCAGAAAAAGAAAATTTAAAGACACAATTACAAGATTTACAAAAACAAAATGCTCAATTACAATTAAGTATTGAAACAGGAACAAACATAAATAACATCGAGCAACAAGCAAAAGAAAAGTTAGGAATGAAAAAATTAGACAATAGTCAAAAAGTATATGTGAGCTTACCAAAAGAAGACTATGTAGAATCAAGTACTGAACAAGTTGAAATAGGAGAAGAAGAGACTTGGTGGCAAGCCCTAATGAATGATTTATTTGGAGAATAAAATTAACTAAAAGAACTGAAAAAGCAACTTGAAAGATATTGCATTATCAGTTCTTTTTATCTTATGATTGACAAAAAATATTTAAAATGATTTAATACTTATGATTTAAGAAATAAATTATTATATGAGGAGTGAAAACAAATGAATTTTAAAAAAAACAAAGGTATAACATTAATAGCTTTAGTTGTTACAGTCATTGTTTTGCTTATCTTAGCAGGCATTGCAATTAATTTAACTGTAGGTGACAATGGCATTATAACTAGAGCAGAAAGAGCTACCATAATACAAAGATTAGCTGAAATTAAAGAGCAAATTGAATTTGCAAATTCAGATGCTAGGATAGGTATGGTAGCCGGAGAAAGTACACATTTTTCACCAAATTACTCAAAAATAGATTTGCCAGAAAACGTATCTATTAACAATAATGGCATGCTATTTTATACAGGAAATGATAATTCGCCAAATGCAGAATACTGGAAGCAAGAAATAGAAAATATAAATGAAGAACTTGTAAAAACTAATTTTAATAATGAAGAACAATTACTAAAAGAGCAAGAATTATTAGATGATATAAAATTATTAAATGATTTGGCAGTTGAATTTATAAATGAAAACACTTCTACCCAAGAATCAGTAATTGAATTGTGCCTTCAATATATAAGAAGGAATAAATATAATAGTACAATATGGAGTATGGGAGCTGGACAAGTTAATACCAGTTTTGTGGACTATGTTTCACAATCTGAAAGCGGTAAAAAAATAAATTCAAACGGATACTTTGACCAAGCTACAATTTATGATATAAAAAATAATGCTTATATAGACTTTGTACATTTATGTGCAGCATTAAATGCAGAGCTATATTATGCAAGAACAAAACCATTTTTAAATATTAAGGACTTTTGCGGTTGGGCAGGTGATAGTTCAACATTAATCAAACAAATAGTAGACTATGATACTACATCTGACTATACATCAGAAGAACACAAAAATGATTTGATTTCATATGCAAAATCTCTTTTTGCAACAGATAATGCAACTTCAACATTTGGAATTGCGGATGTATTAGCAGATATAGATGCAGTAAATATATATAATGAAAATTATGCAGGCTCAAATGATGTAGATTTTTATACGGTTATAAAAAATTATTACTATACATATAATGACTCAATAGCAAATAGAGAAAATAAATTTGTTGAAAATCTTTGTGAAACAAAAG
>CALXWN010000034.1:0-9633 GCA_944392415.1 uncultured Clostridia bacterium
GGCTCGTATTTATTTTCTTCCTCTTTTTCTCCTAGTAAGTTAGTTAAACCACTTCCAAAGGCACAAAGGATTGGTTGCTTTCTCATCTTATTATGATTTCTTACTGTAAAATAAGCATTATTAAAGCAGTTAAGATTAATTGTTCCGTAGGTTGTTTTCTTTTTCCAAAAACTATATATAACAGAAAGTTGATCTCTTTTACTATATCTTTCTACTTGCTTGTACCAAAATCTCAATACCTCACTTATTTTTTTATCTTTTGGGTTTCGTATAATGAAGCCACCACAAACTAAACCATAATTTTCAGGAAATTTTTCTTCTTTATAGAGATTTAGTTGCTGTTTTACGATCCGTGGATTATCGAGGTATAAACGAATAACTTCTTCTCCTTCTTGATAGGTACAATTTCTCTCAGTATGTGGTAAGAAGAATATAGAGTTTTTGCTAAAATCACAAAATTCATTAATGATTTTGGTAATTGGACATTCTAGTTGGATACTTCCATCCATATAAACTACTGTTTCATATTTTTTTTCTAATTCTTGATCGCCAATGATTTTGTATTTTTTGGAAAGAACTCTTGAACTTAAATTCTCTTTATTTTCAATGTGTCGGATTTTCCAATCTGAAGCTGTTAGCCCCTTATTATCTGTAAAGCAATAATAATCCACATTTTTTTCAGGAAATTTGATAGGTGATAATGCATCAAAATTTCCTGTAATTACGGTATAAACTAATATTTTTTTCATTTTTCTCCTTTCTATTAAGAAAATCTTACATTTTTAGTATATCAAATTTCAGCCGTTGAAAAAAGAGGCGAAAGATACTTTTAGAAATATGTAATAATATATTTCTCGTATAGAAGTAATGATTACATTCTATTAATTTTTAGCTCTATATAAAAAAATGAATTTGTTAAAGTACATCTTCATTTTTTTACTAAAGTTCTATTATTTAATTTTCTCTATACAATATACTTCAAAATTATTGACTTCGCTACACATATAATAATCGTTTGATTCTAAAAACTGTTGCATTCTTATATATTGACTCTCATAAACTTGTTTATCGCTCCCCCACACAATTAGTTTTGGAAGCTTTTCTTCTAAGTCCTTAAAGTACCCCTCTTCTATATCTTTGTCAACCTTAATAATCGGAGTTGTATAAGAATATTTAGAGGCCGATTTTGTCTTTGTAAAATTATATATTGCATTCGAATTACCAAAAACTGCTATTTCATTTCCTTCATTAGTTTTGCTTTTTATGTATTCTATTAATTTATCTTTACTATAGTCAGATGCGATTTGCATTTCCTCAGTTTTATTTATATTTATAAGTGTATCTTTAAGGAAGTTATTCCAGGTTGGAAATACCATAATCAATAAAAAATATCCAATCACATAAAACTTCATTTTTTTCATTTCTTTTAATTCTAAATGTTTAAATAAAATACAATATGGATAAATTAACATTGGAATTATTAACATTCCATAATGCCCAAAAGTCATTCCTGATATGCATAATAGTCCTAAATTTAAAAGCATATATACTACATATGCAACATCAAAAATTTTAATTTTTTTCTTATCATAATTATGTTTTATTTTTATTAAAATCAAAAGAAAAGCCAAAATTGTCCAATTAGTATTAAAAAAATAAAAGAAAGATGTTATTTTATTCGGTAGAGTCGCCCTTTCTTCATCAGTAGAATACATAAAATTGAAAGTAAAGAAGTCTTCTATGAAATCATTAAACGCTCCATTAGCACATAAATATATCATTATTGGCACTGTAATTAACAATAGTCCTAATAGAAAAGAAACTACAAAATTTAAAATCTCTTTGTATAATTTTTTATAAAGGCAAAAGATTAGTATAGTTATACAAAATACTATCCATAATGAAACCATATTTTGTCTTAAAAAGAATGTACAAGCAAAACTTATTCCACATATAAATACTTTGAAATTAAAAAATTTTCCATTAAAATCAATTAGATTTTTCTTGTTTATATTTTTGGATAAGTATTTATCGGTATTTGTAAAAAAGTCTATGAATATATACAGGCCAAGTATTATGAATGGTAATGCATATTCTTCCGTTAAATTTCCCCCTTCGAAATAGTTGTACAGTGGAGCAAAGATCAGTAGTATGGCAATTAGCGAGCTTTTACTTGAACAAAACTTACGAAGTATTTTATAAGCAAGTACTAGAGAAATAAACATAAAAAAGTATTCAATAATCCATACACCTCTATGAAAAGAAATTAAAACGCCTAAGTAATTTATAAAATATAGAATAATTCCCTTATGATCAAACATATCTTTGTATGGAACTTCGCCATTAGTCATTCTCCAACCTATATATTTAAAAACGCTTGAATCAGTTCCAGTTACTGCATTTTCTGTAAAAGGATTTAACGGACTCTTCATACATATAATAAAAGCGATAATTAAGAGAATAAATAGTATTATTGATTTAGAAATAGCATTTTTTTTAGCTTTAGTTATCATAATTCTTCCTTTCTCGAGTTATCATTTATTTTGCTTTTATTTTAAATTAGTTTCTCTCACCTTTTATTTTATATTTTAGGCATATTTGAATATGCATTCTCTATATAAATAATCAATAATTGGAAATATAAGATAATTTTCATCTTGATTTTATTGCATTTAATATCACATACTTGAAATATAGGTGTGACAATAAAAGGTAATATTTTTACATCACCATCAGAATTTTTTTAGAACCATAAAATTTATTTTCTCTCTTTCTTCTAACCAGACAGGCTACAATTTTATTCACTATAATAGATGTTCATATACAATTCATAATCACTCTTTTGATTATTTAATACAATATAGTTCTCGTTGTTATCGTTTTTTAGCGTTATTCCATATAGACCAACAAAATTGTTTTCAAATACTTCTTCATTGCTAATTTCTAATATGTATGTTTTTTCTGTATCTACATCAATATCCATAGCTAGTTCATATACTGAATTTTGAGGAATTTCACTGGCGGATATAGTTTTACTATAAACTTCCTTTTGATCGTTATTTTTCAAAACAATTTTTACCTTAGAAAAATTAAGTCGATTGTATGTATTAAATTTTAGTTCGATTTTATCTATATGATTTTGTTCAAACTTTAACTGGCTTACTATATTAGTAGTAGCCGGTAATTCTACTAAATTTCCATAACTATTTGTATAGTCTGGTATTTGAATATTTAATTTTTTTTCTACTTCTTCAACATAATCATTTCTTATCCAAGTATTATAATCATATCCTATTCTAATCATATTAGCATACGTATAGTTCTCTTTAATGTATGGATCTATTTTTTCTAAATAATCTTGATAGACATATTCCCAAACATTTGCAGTTGGCGCATAAGCGATTACTTTAGGTCTATTTTTCTTTAAATCATCTAGTAATTCATCTTCAAACATATCTTGGAACCAAGGAAAAATTGTCATTGCTCTAGTTGCCGGCAAGCGATTAGTATTTACGTAATTTTCTATCATTAAATTTAAATAATATACATCATTTTCATGTTCAGTTATAGATTGCACAGTCATATAATCATAGTTATTATTGATTTCTTTAACATTGTTAAGTGGCTCTGCTAGTTTTGGTAAGTAAGGCATATAAGCAGTTAAACAAAATGTAATTAATCCAATAGAGTATTCTTTTTTCCATTTTTCTGTTGCTATAAAAGTCAAAATTATTGCGCATCCATAATATGGTATTGAATGAAAGCCAGTAAAACTTCTATTACCACAAAAAATTACATAAGCAAAAATTAGGTATTTATTTTTATCCTTTTCAGTTACTAAATAGATAATTGGTCCTATTAAAAATAATAATTCTAGAATACTTTCTATTGAAAGGGTAGAAAACAGTAATAGAAAATGGTCTTTTATTGAACTAAAATAATTAGAAATTGTATATATGATAATTAAAAGCGGATTACTAGGGTAAGATTGATAATTGGCATAAATTTCAGTATTGAAATAAAATGCTTGACGGTAAAATTCTTTTATACTGCCATTTATACAATAGTAAATTATTATTAATAAAAATGGTAAGCAGATAAAGACTATTAGTCGTTTATATTTTTTTAATAGATAAGAGAAGAAGCTAATCATTTTTTTCCCTTTTTTATTAAAATACTGTTTTAATTCTATGGCTATAACAACTAAAGCCAAAATACCTATACTAACAGCTGAAGAGAAGACAGAAAAAATTGAAGAAAAAATACAAATTGCTATTATAACTTCGCTGGATAATGTCAATTTTTTTGTTTTACTAAATATAATTAGTTCTAATAACAGAATTACTAAAGCTTGGGTTTGTAGGTGCTCTGCAACGATGGTATAATTAAGTCCATTCGCCATAAATACAATATAAAGAATAGGATAAATAATTAACAATCTCTTATCTATTTTTTCAGAATAGCGATAATACATAAAGGCCCATATTAACGCCAATATCCCATAAAAGCATAGACGATACGCATATGTAGAAGCAACACCTAACATGGCAAATGGGGTTAAAATATAATACATCAATGGCATATGATGAGCATAGTAATCCAAGTAGATATTCCCACCATGAGCAATTTTCATTGCTGCTAGCATGTTATCCGCTTCGTCTGTAAAATTAGGAAGATTTTTATAGACAGTTAATAAAACAAACGCAGTCAAGAAAATTAAAGTAGATACAATTATTTTTTGGTTATCTTTCATCCACTTTTTCATGTTCTTTTTTATACCTTTTCATTTCTTTTTTTATTTTTCGAAAATCTTTGACTGCTTGCTTACCAATTTTTGTAATTTTCTTAAAATTAATAGAGTTTACTCCACCTTGCCTAGGTCTAAAAGTAATTGGTATAAATTTTACCTTTTCATGATTATCTATTAATAGTACTGTTAGCATGACATTGGATAAATTAAACTTTTCTGGAATCCTAGGATAATATTTTTCTAAAGTGTCATGAGATATTAAACGAAATGGTGTATTTGCATCAGTTATATTTAAACCAAATATAACAAATAATACTGCCTTTAATGTTTTGGTAACAAATACTCTCGACAATCCATCTTGGCGATGATTGCGATGACCAATAATTGCACTGTACTCATTTCTCATTTCCCAAAATTGATAAAACTCATCAGGAATGGTTTGACCATCAGAGTCAGTTTGGAAAATATAAGACGCATTTTTTTCCAAAGCATAATGGTATCCGTATAAAACAGTGGCACCATGTCCTTCATTCTTTTTATTTATAGGCTCCAAGTAAGGAAGTTCCTTTTTTAATTTGCATAGCTTTTTATATGTATTATCTTTACTTCCATCATTAATAATAACCAATTTCGAATCATTTCCGATTTTTTCTACTACTTTATGCCATTCACGAGCAACACTTTCAATATTTTCTTCTTCATTATAGGCTGGTATTATAATATATAAATTATCTCTAGATTTTTTCCTAGCCTTTTTCTGTTTTTGTTCTTTTTTATTTTCTTTAGTATTTATTTTCATTTTATCCCTCTTTCTATATGTAATTAATTTATTTAAAATAAATTGAATGATAGCTACAATAATAATTGATGCTATTTTTACCCAAATTTCGTTCCATTTTAATTGTTCTACAAATAGCCACATAATAAGCATTGAAATACATAATCCTATATATCCTACGGAAAAAAAGGATACTGCTTTTTTTATTAAATGATCTGTTTGCTTAAAATTTAAAAATGTGTTTAGTAAAAAACTTAGTGTTATGCCCACATTGATACCTATGAAATTAGCTATAAATAGATTTATTCCTATTGTTCTTAATCCAAAGAATGTTAAACTATCAATCGTTGAAGTAGTAAGTCCAATAATACCATAGAGAAATCCTTCTTTTAAAATTGGGTACCTTTTAATCAGAATATTTATTTTATTTATGAGTTTTTTCAAAGATTGTTTCATATAAATCTAATGCCCTTTCTATAACTGCATCCATATTGTAATATTTGTACTCTGCTAAACGGCCACACAGATACAAATTAGGAATCTTATTAGCTTGATTTAAATATTGATGGTATAACTTTAAGTTTTCTTCATTCTGGATCGTATAATATGGTATGGTTTTCTCATTTTTATGATCGTAATTTTGAGGATATTCTTTTAAAATAGTCGTACTCGATGATAGAAGACAATTAGAAAAATATTTAAATTCAGTTATCCGCGTAAATTTTTCTTCATTAGGATAATTAACAACCGAAACAGGCTGATAGTAATTCATATTTTTTGTTTCAAAGTCAAGTTTTAAAGAACGATAAGGTAGGGCACCATATTGATAGGAAAAAAGCTCGTCAATAGCCCCACTATAGATAACAGGGTTAGTAAATTCCTGCTGAAGATAATATATTTTATTGCCCTTTACTGTTAGTTTATCTAGGGCATTTGTCGAAAGCTCCACTGTAATATTAGGATGGTTTAACATATTATTAAATATTTCTGTATATCCATCTTTTGGCATGTATTGGATTTTGTCTTGAAAATATCGATCATCATAGTCTAAAATTACTGGTACCCTGTTAATTACTGATGTATCTATTTGACTAATTGGCATATTCCATTGCTTTGCTGTATAGTTTTCAAAAACATTTTTATATATAAATCGTCCAAGTTTTTGAATTTCTTTATCTTGATCATTGATTAAATCTAAAATTGAAATCTTTTTCTGGTCAGGATATTTTTTTAATAATTTTTCTTTTAGCATGCTAGCTTCTTTTTGATTATATAATATTTCTAAAGATTTAAAATTGAAAGGAATAGGTACTAACTTGTCATTTATTTTACCCAAGACCCTGTGCTCATAGAAATACCAATCGCCAAACTGTCTTAAAAATTCAAAAACTCTGTCACTGTTAGTATGAAAAATATGTGGTCCATATTTATGGATTCTAATACCATTTTCTAGTACTTCTTCATACATATTTCCCCCAATGTGATTTCTTTTTTCTAAAATCAACACTTTTTGATTATTTTCAGCAAACTTTCTTGCTAAAGTAGCCCCTGCAAAGCCACTTCCTATAATAATTACATCATATTTCATTATATTTTACTCCTCTACTTCCTTTGTATTTTGTTTTTCTATATGTAACTTTTGTTATGTTAAATCCTTTTTACTTTTCCATTATTCTTTTTTCTCTTCATGATATTCTTTATCGGTATTCACATTCCAAATATTATCTTTGTTTTTAGTACCAGATAATATATTTTTAACTGTTTCAAATGATGTTACCATCGAATGATCCATATTATTATATCTATGTTGGCCATTTCTACCTACGCAATATAAATTATCAAATTTATTTAAATATTTGATTAGCTTATCAATTTCACTATAAGTATCAAAATAAGCAGGATAAGCTTTCTTTACTTTTTCACGATGGGAATCTAATACATCTTTTTCTTTAATAATTCCCATAGAAACTAATTCTTTTATCGCAAAATTAATACATTCTTTATCATTCATATTCCAGAAATCATCATTTTCATTACAAAAGTACTCTAATCCAATCCATACTGTATCTTCTGGCTTTTTTACCATATATGGACTCCAATTGTTAAAAATTTGTATTCTTCCTAATTTCACATCTGGTTCTTGAACATAAATCCAACAATCTGGGACAATATTTCCTAAGGTTCTAATCTTAGTTTCATTTTTCAAATTTAATTTTTTCACTAATAATCCTACTGTTACAAAATCACGGTAAGGAAGACCATGTGCAATTTTTTGAATTTTCTTTGGTACTTCGCCATTTAAATCTTCTACTAAATCTTTTAATGGCATGGAAGAAATAAAAATATCTCCTTTAATTATTTTCTCTTCTCCATTCACATCGCAGACTACAGAAGTAATTTTATTACCTTTAAAGTTAATTTTCACTACTTTATGATTTTTTTCTAGAGTCCCACCCATTTTTTCAAATTCTTCAGCTACGGTTTCCCATAATTGTCCAGGTCCATATTTTGGATAAATAAATTCTTCAATTAAAGAGGTTTCTTTTTTTCCTTTATTTAGATGTAACATATCTTTTAATACGGCACTAATCGATAATCCCTTTACTCGCTGTGCGCCCCAATCTGCTGATATTTCACTAGGGTGTCTTCCCCATAGTTTTTCGGTGTATCCTTCAAAGAACATACTGTATAATTTTTTACCAAAACGATTAATATAGAAATTTTCTAAAGAGTCTTCTTTTTTCTTAATTGCCATGCTTTTTAAATAGCTACACCCACTAACGAAAGTTCTCTTTAAACCCATATTTTGAAATGTTTCTTTTTTCATACTGATTGGATAATCAAAGAATTTTTTTAGATAATAAATTCTAGAAACACGATGTCTAATTAGCATTACTCTATCTTCTTTTTCAGGATCTGCTCCACCTTCTTTTAATGGCTTTTCTCTATGTAATTTTTTATCATCATAAGAAGGGTTTCCTTGTAATGGCATAATTTCTGTCCAAAAATTCATGACATCTTGGTCTTTAGAAAAGAAACGATGCCCACCAATATCCATTCTATTTCCTTTATATTTTACGGTTCTAGAAATTCCACCAATCTCCTTAGTTTCTTCTAGAATAGTCACTTCATACTTTTTACTCTTTTTTAACAATTCATATCCGGCAGTAAGCCCAGCTGGACCGGCACCTATAATGATTACTTTTTGTTTTCTCATACTTTTTACCTACTTTTTTATTTTTTGTCATTTTGCTTTTAGAATAAGGACTAAGTGCATAGACTGAAATGGGAACTAGACTTTTATATCTAGAGACACTTTAATTTTTCCTATTTACGCACTGATATTTTTTCAAAGTAAACCCTTTTTATTCATTTTTATTATTCAATATTATCAATCCACTGTTTTATATTTTTGATTTCTAGCATTAATACTTTTTTTGTTGGTATATTCCAATTTTCTCATATCAATTAATGGTTTAATAATATTATACGCTACATATCTTTTTGAAGATATATTTAAATAATCACGTATTTCTTTAGCCGTTTTTGGCTCTTTACAGTACTCTAAAACCTTCTCAGTAATATTAGGTACTATTGTGAATTGTGTATCACTTTGAGATTTATATACCACTCTATTTCTAAATACAAGCTGTTTTCTGGATGCCACCACCACTTGTGCTTTTATTTGAACTAGTACCTTTTAAAAATATGTCTTTAAGCTGCGACACTACTGCGACATTACTACGACACTACTGCGACATTTTCGTATATATTTTGTCTTCTTTATAGGAATTTATGCTTATTTTTTGTTTAGAAAAATACGATTAATTACTTAAATATACTATATCCTATTTCCTTTCAGTTATCTCTACATGTAGCTTGTACTCAATATAAAAATATCACTTATTTCGATAGTGAGCAAGCATAACACTGAAATTTCTTGAATATATTTTAGATTTCTAGTTCTTGGCTTTCTTGTTAAACACAACATAAAGAGAATAAAGAATGGTAAAAAGTATCTACCTTGGACTCCATCTACAAGATCACTTCCTACTCCACTCCACGTTAGATACTCTACCCCAAACACACAGAAACTTAAGATGAT